>CBESOE010000004.1:0-93670 GCA_965531145.1 uncultured bacterium
AGCGGCTCACCGGGGGCAGCGGCCTGGGGCTGGCCATCAGCTCCGGCGCCATCAGAGCCCACGGCGGCAGCATCCGTGCCGGGAACGCCGCCGGCGGCGGCCTGACGGTGGAGATCCACCTGCCGCTATAAAAAGCCACGTTAAAGTCGGTCGCCGATCCGCCGTTCCAGTTCCGCACGATAGGTACGGCTCAGCTTGAGCGCGTCCCCGTTCTCCAGCACCAGTTCATACTCGCCCCGACAGGCCGGTTTCATCTCCACGATCCGGTCGAGGTTGACGATGGTGGAACGGTGGATCCGGACAAAGCGGGCCGGATCGAGCTGGCCCTCCACTCCGGTCATGGTTTCGCGCATCAGGTGCGTCGCGCCGCCGACATGCAGGCAGACGTAGTTGCCCTCGGCCCCGATCCAGTCGATGCTGTCCACCGGCACCAGCAGAATCCGTCCGGGAGATCTGACCAGCAGTCGCTGCTGTGCCTGCCCTCCAGACGGGCGATCGGTCCGGGAGGAACGACGCTCCTCCGAGTCACCGTTTCCACCGAGCTCACCCCTGGAGCGGGCTTCGGTGAGCGCGCCGATCAACTGGTCTCGCTCTTCAGGATCGGAGAGTGAATCGAACAGCCTGGCGTCGAGGGCAAAGACCTCGTAATCGCCATCGGTGCTGATGAAGATGACCGGGGGCTGGCTGTCAGGGCTGGTGGTCATGGGGATGACAGGCCTCCAGGCTGCTGAACAAATTTCCGATGTACCAACCGGTCAAAGCCGGCCAGGCACGATGACGACCCACCCCCACGTCGCCCGCGGTCGTCCCCTGTCTCAAAAATACCACAGGGAAATAGGGCCCGCTCTGGCATCCACCATTGTTAACGCACACGATGGGTGAAAGTTCACTTTCCTTCATTCCGGAAAAGATTCGAACAAAATCGGCCGCTGATGAAATAAATCGGCCCGCGAAACGTTATATAAATGTAGAATTGATGGAAACACTCTTGGGAAAAATAACGTAAGAAATGGTGCGGGCAGTCAGGTTTGACACCCCGGGTGTGGGCACCGCAGGACACACCGGCGACACCCCCGATGCAGTGGAGCAGATACGTGCACTCACCGGTACAGGAAATTAGCAGATCGGCCCCCATGCCAATGATGCAGGTCCGCCAACTGGTCAAGACCTATGACGACCGGCCGGCCGTGGACCATCTCGACCTGGCGCTCCAGCCCGGAGAGGTCCTCGGTCTGGTGGGTCCGGACGGCGCGGGCAAGAGCACCACATTGAATTGCCTGGCCGGAGTGACACCGGCCACCGCCGGCCGCATTTCGGTGGGCGGCTTCGACCTTGCCCTCTACCCGGCGGAAGCGCGCCGGCAGCGGGTCTTTGTTCCGGAAAATCCCCGGCTTTCCGAAGACCTGACCGTCTGGGACCATATGATCCTCCAGGCGCGGAACAGCAACGACCCGGAATGGCTGGACCGGGTCCGGGCGCTGCTGGACGAGTTCGATCTGGGGCACCGGCTGGAGGAGATGCCCTGCCAGCTGGACCGGCAGGAGAAACAGGCGCTGATGCTGGCCGCCGCACTGCTCCACCAGCCCCGGATGCTGATCCTTGACGAACCGTTCACCGGCCTCTCACCGGCGGCCGGACAGCGGACGCGGAAGACCATCCTCCGCATCGCCGGGGAAGGCACAGCCGTGATCTTCTCTTCCCGGGAACTGTGCCCCCTCGAAGGGTTCTGCCAGCATGTGGTTGTCATGCTGGACGGGAAAACCGTCTTCGATGGCACACTGGAGGAGATCCGCCAGGAGGCCGAGCGCCTCTGCACCCTCCCCGGCCTCTCCCCCATCTTCACCGCCGGCAACGCCTGATCCTCTTCCTCTTCTCTTTTTCTTCTCTTTTCTTCTTCTTCACCAATGCCCGCTGGTTGGGGGTGATTCCGTCGCAGCAGGAATCCCCCCCAACCAGCGGGCATAAAAAGAGGGGAAGCCGCAGCCATCAAGCGACTTCCCCAGGCATGAGGCTCTTACCCTCTGGAGGTCAGAAGGAGAATTTCAGGCCGACAACAAAGTTGCCTGCCTGTTGCCATCCGTTTGCAGTGCTGAAGTTCTCCACATCATCCTCACGGCGGGAGGTGACGGCCTGGTTATTGGTCACGTTGAACGCGTCAAGAATCACGCTGAGTTCCGTATCGCGAATGTTGAAGTCCTTGGTCAGCCGCAGGTCGAGCCACCAGACGTTGCTCATGCGGTTGGAGCCGCGCGGCTCGGTATAGTAATCCCAGCCGTCAAAAGCGTTGGTGTTGGTGCCCGGCAGCGTGTAGTCACCCACAATGCCGATGCGGGTGTATGGCCGGCCGCTGCGCCAGCCGAAACCAGCGCCGGCAATGAGGCCCCAGGGCAGGTGGTAGGAACCGTTGAGTTTGAAGTAGTGCGTGTCGTCCCACGGTGCATAGCCGTAGCGGTTGACGCCGGCTTCATACATGTCGAAGGCCTCGGTGGTGCCTTCTGACTGGAGGCCATTGGCGACGGAGCCCTTGGCCTCGGAAAGTGTGTAAACCAGCAGGAACTGGTAGTTATTGGAGAGCCGCTTTTTCAGCTGCAGCTCGAGGCCCGCATATTTCCTCTTGGCGTCCGGGAGGTTGGTCACGTAGTACCAGACGTCATTGGTTTCACCGGCGCGGACCTCGTCCTCGTTGCCGATGATGTCCTCGATCATCCCGTCCTGCCAGTTGTAAATCAGCTTGGCCCCGGCCGAAAATTCGGAGGCGAACTCGAACTCGTAGCCGGCGATGATCTCATCCTTCATGTTCGGACTAAGGCTGGGGTCGGCGACGTTGGTGTTCTCGCCGCCGCCGGTGACCCTGATCACTTCCCAGTTCGCTGGATTGGTGGGATCGTTGGGGTCGTAAGTCCCTTGGTACTCCGTGGTGACATTGGTGCCCCGGTTGATGAACTGGCCGAGGTAGGTGCCCACCGCGTCGTAGTAACGGCCGTAGTTGGCGTAAATCTTGGACCGGCCGTCGCCGTTGACGTCCCAGGCGACGCCAACGCGCGGAGCAATGAGATCGTCGAAGCTGTACACCTGCTCGCCCACGTCATTGTCCTGCGTCTGCCTCTCGTAACGGACGCCAAAGTTGAAAGACCAGTTATCGTGCCAGGTCCAGTTGTCCTGGACGAAGAGGGTCAGGATGTCGCCGGCATTGGTGGTGGAGAGCTCTGTCTGGTTGGTCCAGAGGTCGGGACGTGGTTCCCCGGTACTGTTGTTGACCCGGTTGATGGTATAGCTATCGGGGTAGAGCGCTAACTCGGTGAACTCGAAGTCCTGATATTCCGTCCCGAACTTGATGTTGTGCTCACCGGCCCAGTCACCACGGTAGTAGTTGAGCACCGCGGAGTACTGCTGGCGGGGACGGTTGATGTCGGTTGTCTGGCCGCTGTTGCCGTACTGGATCTGGCCGGCGCCGTCCTGATCGTCAAAGATGACATCGTCCAACGGGTCGGCGTTGGCCGGACCGATGGTCAGGTTCACCTCGTGGGCCGCGATCCGGGTCTCGAGGAAAAGGTTGGGGGTGAAGATGCTGGTCCACTGCAGTTTGTAGAGAAAGCCGCCCTGCTCCTGGATTTCGTAGGCGCTGGCCATGATGTCCGGGTCGAGAGAATCCCGGCTGTCGATTGAAGCCGGGTCAACGGAAACCTGGCCGATGATCTTGTTGTCCGGGTTCAGCTGCCAGGTCAACTTGCCCATGTACTCTGTAAATATTTCAGTTCGGTTTACCGGCTCCTCGAAATCGTTGATTCCCTCGATTCGACGGGTGAGGTTGTTGTAGGAAGCGAAGAACCAGAGTTTGTCCCGCAGGATTGGACCGCCCACAGACAGGCCGGGTTCGATATCGTACTGGTCCTCCGGGTCCACCGTACGGCGGTCCAACCGCTGGTGCCGGGTCATGTCGAGGTTGGTGTAGTAGATGGGGACGGCGCCGTGGAACTCGTTGCCGCCCGACTTGGTCACCACGTTGGCGATGGCGCCGGTGGCCCGGCCGTATTCGGCTTCGAACCCACCGGTCTTCATCTCCACTTCCTGGATCGCCTCGTAACTGAAGTTGAGGCCAAATGTACCGGTGGCGTTGTCGGTGGTGTCCACACCGTCCACCAGGTAGATGTTGTCCGAGCCGTCAGCGCCGTGGGCGTTGACATTGCCCGCTCCGGCCACACCGGCCGACATTTGCATCGCGTCAAAGTATGACCGCCCGGTGGGGATGTCTTCCATGAACTCGTAAGTAATAGTGAGGTCGAGAGACGACTTCCTGGTGTCGATGAGCGGGGCCTCACCGGTCACCGTGATTTCACCGAGGCTTCCGCTGCCTTCGGGGAGAGCGAAGTCGACCCGCTCGGTATCACCGATGTTGACCTCGATGTCCGTCTGGATCACCCGTTGAAATCCATCGAGAGTGGCCATGACCTGGTAGCGATCACCGACCGGAACCAGGGGGATGCGGTAACGGCCCTCGACGTCGGTGACCGCCATGCGCTCACCCTGGAGGTCCGGACCGGAGAGGGTTACGGTCACCCCGGGAAGGGGTACCCCGGCAGCATCGAGTATCACCCCGGTCAGGACGCCGTCCTGGGTGTCAGCCAGTGCCGCGGGTGCGGCCAGACCGACGATGAATACCGCGGCGATCAGAAACCTGAGTATTTTTTTACACATTGCCACTGTCCTCCATATGAATCGGGAAACTGTCTGGTGAAATCGTTAAAACGTCAGGGGTCACCAACCTCAAAACACCAGCGTGCGAACCGAATCACCTCCTTTATCCAGGCTCCCGGCACGTCTAACCCCCTCTGCTGTTTTCACCAAACCTTCCGATCAATGGCACGTGTTGTTATCGTTGTTATCGTGTCCGTCGTTCTTATTGCGGCGGACCGCCGGGCGGCGCGGCCCGCCGTTTTGCGAGTGGCTATCCGGTTTGTTCTCGCCCTGTCGATTACCAAACATCTTCTTACTGTTCTCTATAACGCAGCGAATCCGGCAGCGATGAAACAATGTGACGATCCGGATCAAACCGGTGACGAAAAGGAGAATGGGCGGGACGGATTCACCAGTGGTGCGGGTTTGACAAGACCCGGCCACTTCTCCTAGTCTCTTGGCCATGGACTTCTTCACCATCATCGCCGTGTTGATCACCCTGACCACCGTGATCAGCTTCACCAACGAGCGCTACTTCGGTCTGCCCACCCACATCGGGGTGACCATCGGCGGCCTCTTCACCTCGCTGGTGCTCATCGCCCTGGGCAGCGCCGGATTCATCGACATGAACTGGCTGCGCTCGCTGATCGAGCCGGTGGATTTCAACAAGATCCTGATGCACGGGATCCTCGGCGCGCTGCTCTTCGCCGGGGCGCTGGAGATCAACCTCTCCGATCTGGCCGAACGGAAATGGGCCATTTCGCTGCTGGCCACCTTCGGTGTGCTGATCTCCACGGTGGTGGTGGGCACGCTCACCTGGTATGCCATGCCCCTGCTGGGCCTGCGGTTGCCCTACATCTACGCGCTGCTCTTCGGCGCGCTGATCTCACCCACCGATCCCATCGCCGTGCTGGCCCTGCTGAAAAGGGTGGGAGTGCCGAAGAACCTCGAGGTGATGATCTCCGGGGAAGCGCTGTTCAACGACGGGGTGGGGGTGGTGGTCTTCACCCTGATTATCGGCGTGATCCAGAGCGGGCAGGAGTTCACCCTGGGCCACAGCGGTATGCTCTTTCTTAAAGAGGCGGTGGGCGGGGCGGTCTACGGGTTCGTGCTGGGCTACATCGCCTACCTGATGCTGCGGGAGATCGACGCCTACACGGTGGAAATACTGGTCACCCTCTCGGTGGTCACCGGTGGCTACGTCCTGGCGGAGACGCTCCATGTCTCGGGACCCATCGCCATGGTGGTGGCCGGGCTGTTCATCGGCAACCACGGCCGGCTGCTGGCCATGTCGGAGCAGACCCGTGAACACCTGGACAAGTTCTGGGTGGTAGTGGACGAGGTGCTCAACGCACTGCTCTTCCTGATCATCGGCCTCGAGGTGCTGATCCTCCGCTTCTCCGGTTCGATCTTCCTCGCCGGCCTGATCACCATCGTCATCGTCCTCTTCGGCCGCTTCGTGGCGGTGAGCGGCCCGATCATCCTGCTGCGCAAGAAACGCGGCTTTCCGCCATCCACCATTCGCATTCTCACCTGGGCCGGAATCAGGGGCGGCATCGCCATCGCCCTGGCCCTCTCCATCCCCCCCTCCCCCCACCGCAACCTGATCGTGGACATCACCTACGTGGTGGTGGTCTTCTCCCTGCTGGTCCAGGGCCTGACCGTGGAGCCGCTGGTCCGCCGCACCCTCAAGGAGGTGGAAAGCAGGGAAGAAGAATTAGGGACAGGAACGAATTAGTCGAACAAAGTTATCCCGCATTGCCATCAATACCGTTTCCAATGATAGGAATATTCGACTAATTAGTTCCTGTCCCTCTTTTTTACTGCAGGTAGCCGAGGGCTTCGAGGTTGGCGATCTCGTCGGGAGAGAGTCTGAGCGGCTCGAGGTCTTCCCGTGACTGGACGGCCGCTTCGGCCTCGCGGCGGAAGGTGTCCACCCGCCGGGCCATGGGTTCGGCGATGGTGGGGAGAGAGCCGATGATGTTGTCCCGTTCCCGGGGATCGGCCTCGATATCGTACAGCGCTTCGCTGTGCCAGGGTTCCAGGCGCAGGACGTATTTGTAGCGGCCCTCGATCAGACTGAACAGCACATGGTTGTCCAGCGATTCTTCGGCCAGCACATCGCCGGTGGCCGGGGGACGTCCCTCGTCCAGGTCATCGGCGATATTGACGCCCGCCGAGGGCGGCGCCGGCAGGCCGAGCCAGTGCAGCAACGACGGCATCAGGTCCACCTGGCGCACCCGCCCGTCCACCACCGTGCCGGCGTTCCGGCCGCCGGGCAGGCGGATGATCAGCGGCAGGTCGATCTGCTCGCCAAAGAGGGTGTGGCCGTGACCCCATTCGTCGTGGTCGCTGAACTCCTCGCCGTGGTCCGACGTGACCACCAGCACTGAACGGTCGTAGAAACCGTGCTCCCGCAACCGCTCCACAAACTGACCGAACAGCGCATCGTTATAGGCGATCTCGCCGTCGTAGAGATCCACCGCCTGCCTCAGGTGGCGCTGGAAGTCCGGCTCGGCCAGGGCCGCGTGTTCGCGCAGCATCGGCACATCCACGTATTGCTGGTAGGGCCCGCTGTATTCCCCGGTGAAACGCGTGTCGTACGGCGGCGGCGGAGCATAGGGATCGTGGGGGTCAACGGTGTGGATAAAGAGAAAGACCCTTTCGCCGGCAAAACGCTCCAGCCAGAGGAAGAGGTCATTGACCAGTTCCTCCGTCATACCGGCCCACTTCTCGTCACCCCGCCAGTTCTCGTCACCCCGGGGAACCCAATAGCCCCACACCTCGTCAAACCCGCGGGTCAGGCCCAGGTCCTCGCCGTAGAAATTGCCGTTGGCGGAGAAGGCGGCCGTGGTATATCCCTGGCTCTTCAGAACCTCGGCCAGAGTGGTGACGCCGCGCCGCAGCCGGTCCTCGCGCCCCACCGCGCCGTGCGCCGAAGGGTAAAGGCCGGTGAGGATCGAGGCGATGGACGGTTTGGTCCACGAGCTTTGGGCGGACACCCGCTCGAACCGCAGCCCCTCCCGGGCCAGGGCGTCCATGTTCGGTGACGTGTCCCGCTGGTAGCCGTAGCAGGAGAGGTGATCCGACCGCATGGTGTCCACCAGCCAGATGATCAGCGGCGGCTGCGGGTCAACGCCCCGGGCCGGCAGCATGCGGGGTTGTCCCCAGCCCACCTCTCCGGACATGGGCCAATAGGTTTCCCCCTCGAAGCTGGTGATGAAGATCAATTGAACGTCACAGCCGGCAAACGGCGTCAGGTCAACCTCGGCCGGCTCCATCGCCACCGCCTGTTGCTCAGCGCCCACCCTGATCTTGCGGCTGAAGATCATTTCTTTCTGCGGTGGGCAGACCGCCATGATTTTGAACTCGATCACACCTTCGGGCTGCCGGACCGGAGGGCGGCGGAAAAACGTTTCGAAGAGCAGTCGGGACCCGGCCTGGGGACGGACCTGGAAGTTGATCCGGGTGGGAGGCATGGCCGGCAGCAGCGGCACCCGCCGCTTGCCGTTGACCACCGACAGCTCGTCCAGTGGCAGCACCAGGTGGTTCAGGCGGACAATCGAGCTCTGAGGTACCTCGATGGTCAGCAGGTTGTTCTGTGGTCGCAGTTCGTCCCCGCCCACGGTCCAGCCATGGGTGGTGGCCCCCCGCTTGAGCTGCGGCTGGCCCAACGTCCGGCCGTTCAGCGTCACCAGAATCTCGCATGGCGGATCGGCACAGAGGGTCATTTCCATGTCAAACGGCTCGGTGCCCCAGGGACAATCAAACCGCAGCACCCCCCGGCCCTGGACAGGCATGCCGGGCCCGCCATCCTCGAGGTCAAAGCCGCTTTCCAGGTAGCGGAGGTGGCGCCAGCCGAAATCGGTCCGCCGCCCCAGCTTGGCCTGGGCCGGATCAAAGCCGGCGATGAAATCGAAATAGGAGCCGGCAACGGATACCTGTTCGGGGGCAACAGCCGGTTCCGGAGCACAGGAGAGAAGGAGCAGCAGGGAAATGACCAGAAATATGCCGGCTGTCCGTGGAAACGTGTTCATCGACCTGTATGGTTGAGGCGGGTTGGCCAACGCTGATCTGGGCACGGTTGCTACCACGCCAGTATAGGTGAGGCGTGGAGATGGTTCAAGACGGAGAGATACACAACTCCCGTGAGCCCGGTAACGGTTACCGGGCTCATCACAGATTGCCGCAAACTATGCTCCGGCCACGGCTCACAGGGGCTGTTCCGGCGGTTTCGGGTCCCCGGTAAACGTGCCGGGGTGCGGGGGGTAGCCGTGGTCCATCTCGGCCACCCGGTGATCCCTCACGGCCGCCGGCTCGAACGTCCCGATCTTCGGGGTGCGGATGGAGAGCACCGCCGGTGTGGCCAGCCGGACAACCCGCTCGGCCACCGATCCGTAGACCACGTGCCGCCAACCGGTGCGACCGTGGGTGGCAATGACGATGAGGTCCACCTCCTCGGCGGAAGCCACCCGGACGATCTGGGTGGCCGCATCCCCCTCGGCAATCACCGTCTTCACCGCCAGTCCCCGAGGCACCCGTTTTTCCACCACCCCCCGGATCGATTGCTCGGCATTTTCCTTGAGCACCCTCTGGTGAACGGCGACATTGAACCCGGAGTGATCGCCGATCGGAACAGCTGCTGTGGGTATGGGTTCCACCACGTGAACGAGGACCAGTTGGCCGGAGTAGCTCCGGGCCAGGTCACAGGCTGCGTCAAGGCCGGCATACGATGGTTCGCTGAAGTCGGTGGAGCAGAGTATCTTCTTGAAATTCAACATCTTCCCCTCCTTCCCAGTTCGCGAACGCCAAACGGCGCCGCCCTCTCTACGACTAAATATAGGTATCGCTCGGGGGAAGGACAAGGTAATTTTCGCACTTTGGGAGAGATATTCACACCACCATCGGGCCTCAGGCGAGGTTATTGAGCCGCTTCGGTCCAGCGGGTGATCCAGGCCATCACCTCGTTGTGCCACTGAATACTGTTGTTCGGTGAAAGGACCCAGTGGTTCTCATCGGGGTAGTAGAGCAGCCGGGCCGGCACGCCCTGGCGACGCAGGGCGGTGAAAGCCGAGAGCCCCTGGGTGTCCACCACCCGGTAGTCGAGGGCGCCGTGCACCACCAGCGTCGGCACCTTCCAGTTGGCAATGTGATCGATGGGGTTGAACTGGCCGTAGTGTTCCGGCGCAGTGAAAGGCGCCCCGCCGTTCTCCCACTCGGGGAACCAGAGTTCCTCGGTGTCGTAGTAGGCCATCCGCTCGTCGATGTTTCCGTCGTGACAGACAAAGGCACGGAAGCTGTCGGCAAAGGGCTGGCCGTGGATCCAGTTGATCATGTAGCCGCCGAAGCTGGCCCCGGCCGCCACCACCCGCTCGCCGTCCATCCAGGGGTAGCGCTCCAGCGCGGCGCCCAGGCCCTTGACCAGGTCCTCGTAAGGCCGGTCGCCCCAGTGCCCGCTGATGGCGTCGGTGAAGTCCTGGCCGTAGCCCACCGATCCGTGGAAGTCCACCATCACTGCACAGAACCCGGCGCCCACATAGGCCTGGGGGTTCCAGCGGTAATGGAAGCTGTTGCCGAAGCTGCCCTGGGGCCCGCCGTGGATCAGGAAGGCCACCGGGTATTTTTTGTTGGGGTCGAAGTCGAAAGGCTTGACCACATAGGCCCAGACCTCTTCGTTGTTCCAACCCTTGAAGGTGAACTGTTCCGCTTCGCCCATCTTTGCCAGGGCCAGTTTGGGCCCGTTGAAATCGGTGAGCTGTTTGGGATCCGCCCCGTCACGGCCCACGGTCCAGAGTTCATTGGGCGAACGAAGAGTCTGCAGGGTGTAGAGCACCCGGTTGTCCCCCAGCAGCTGCAGCGACCCGCTGCGCCCCATCTTCACCACTTCCTTTGCCGCGCCGCTCTTCGCGTCCACGGCAAAAAGGCTCTTCTGGCCCAGGTTGTAGGCGGTGCAGAAGATGGTCTTGCCATCCTCGGACCAGAGCAGACCGCCGGGACTGCGGTCCCAGTCCCCGGTGAGCGTGCGCTGGGCGCCACTTTCCAGGTCCATCAGCCAGATGCGGAAACGGTCGGCCTCGAAGCCCGGCCGGGCCATGGCCGTCCAGGCCAATGTCTTGCCGTCGGGGGAGACCAGCGGCGCCGTGTCCCAGGCCTGGTTGTCCTCGGTGAGGCAGCGCATCGCCACTGCGCCGTCAACCGCCGCCGTGGGCACGGCGTAGATGTCGTAGTCGGTGCTCCAGGCCGGCTCGCTGCCCGGCAGGACCTTGGCGGTGAAGTAGAGCTCCTTGCCGTCGGCGCTCACCGCGAACTCCTCGCTCCCGCCCCAGGGCCGGGTGGGGACATCGGCGTCCAGACCGGGCATCAGGTCACGGGTATCGGCATCGCTGCCCCCCGCCGGGCGGATAAAGAGGTGCGAGCGCTTGCCGTCCTCCCAGGTGTCCCAGTGGCGGAACATCAGCTCGTTGTAAATCATTCCGCTGGTCTTGCCCTCCGCCTTCTCCTTGTCCCGCTGCACCGTCTCTTCCACGGTTGTGCCGGGATAGACTTCCATGGAGAAGATGAAGCTCTCCAGCTTGGCCACCACTTCGAGATTGCCCACGTCGAGGGGCAGCTTTGTCATCTGCCGGGCTTCACCGCCGGTGGGGTCGATCATCCAGATCTGGGACGAGCCGGAGCGGGTGGAGAGGAAGGCGATCTTGCCGCAGGGGGTCCAGCGCGGGTTCCAGTCGCCGGCCGGATTGGCGGTGAGCTGGCGCAGGTTGGTCCCGCCGGTCTCGGCGAGCCAGATGTCGGTGCGCCCCTTGTCGGCCTCCAGGTCGGTGACCCGGACAACGAACGCCACCCACTTGCCGCAGGGGGAGACCTGGGGGTCGGAAACCCGGTCCATGGCCAGCATGTCGTGGACCGAGAAGGGGTGCGGCTCCTCCCCGGCCCGGGCGGTGAGAAGCGGAAACGCGATCGTCACCAGAACGATCACCAACATTACAAGCCGATTCGTGCGCATGAGAATCCTCCATCCTGGTTCGTGTCAGTCGCCTCGGATCACCAGATTATCACATCGGTGAGCACCCGCGCACCGTCCCCATCCCCGGCCTGCCGGGTCAAACAGGAGCTTCAGGATCACCTGTCCGCTGGTCACCCCCTGTGCTAGACTGACCCCCCCAATTAACCAGAATTCAGCCCTCAGCGGGAGAAAGACCACGGGGAATCGATGTATAACGTTGCCCTCCTGGAATCACAGGTCCTGCGTGAACTCCCCCACCTCGGCATGGCGCTGCTCCACTCCGATCTCAAAGCTCGCAAAAATGTGAAGGTCCACGCGGCCTGCGTGGGACTGAACAACACCGCGGCAGCCCTCGATTTTCTGGAACAGGGCCGGTTCGATCTGGTGGCCATGGACTGCCGCTTCCCGCTGGTCTTTCCCTCGCAGATCAAGCAGCGGCTGCCCGGAGCCCTGGTGGTGGTTGGTGGTCTGGGTTACTACAACATGCTGACCAAGGGGCGGGCCGATTTCGCGGTCAGCGGACCGGGACGCCTGGCGCTCCGCCGTCTTATCGACGTTCTCACCGGCATCAACGGCACCCGGTTATCCGATGTGCCCAACCTCTTCCACTGGATCGACCGGCCCACCAGCGGTGTTGGACCAGGTGGAGGCCCCATCGACTATTCGGGCCTTGACGCCGGATATGACCTGGAGAGTGAACTTCAGCCCTTCACCCCGGATTTCGACTTCACCCCGCTGGGTATGGATACGCAACAGGAGATGGCCCAGGTCCTGGACACCGCCCCCCCCGCCGTGGTGGCCGAATTCGGCTGTCCGCACAAGGGATTTGCCATGGCGGACAGTCTCCCTGCACCGGATCTGGAGCCGACCGAGGCAGTCTTTACCAGCCGGGGCCGGGAAAAAATCATCAGCATCATGAACGAGCGCTGGAAGGGAGGCTGCTCGTTCTGCGTCTATCAGAAAGCCCCCATCCGATCGGTGGCCGAAACGGTGGAAACGCTGATCCCGCAAATCGAATACCTGCAAAAAGCCCGGGGATTTACCGCCTTCTCGGTCCAGAGTGAAGAACCGTTCCGCTTTCTGATCCCCCTGCTCGAACGGCTCAATGACTCCGGTCTGGAGGTGCACCAGCTGCTGATCCGCGGCCGAGCCGCCTCATTCCACCGGCAGCGGGCCAAACTGGAACAGGCAGTGGACCTGGCCCGGAGCGGCGACTACACCCTGGTCAGCTGGCAGATCGGCTTCGAAAGCTTTTGCCAGCCTCAGCTCGACCTCTACAACAAGGGTACCAGTGCCGAAGAAAACCTCTCGGTGCTGCGGTTCAACCGCGAACTGGCCCGCCGTCACCCGCGGCACTTCCTCGATCTGAACATCACCCACGGCATGATTCTCTGGAACCCCTGGACCACTTTTGAAATGCTGAAGGAGGACTTCAGTGTGATCTGCCGCTACATGCCCGAACGGCTGGTCCTGTCACCGGTGATCGGGTCCACTCTGGAGCTGTTCGACCCGTTCCTCCCCCTCTACCAGAAGGCCCGCAACGAAGGGCTGCTGCGCAAGCGCGAGCAGGGCACCGACGATTTCCGGATGGCCGACCCTTCCATGGAGGTGGTGCGGCAGGTTGTGGTCAGGACACTGGCCCGGATCGACAAGGACCTGCCACATGACCTCCGCAACGAGGTTGCCCTCTTTGCCCCCACCATCGCCCATATTTTCGCCGCTGTTTTCCAGCAGCTGGAGGAGCAGTATTTCAAACCAGGGGCGGTGGACGCAGCGTGGCACGAGAACATGGACCAGGACCAGCTTGACAGGGAAACAGGCCGCCGAGTGGACCGGTTCATGATCCTCGAGGAAAAGGTGGTCCAGGACAATCTCTCCGACCGGGTGATCTTTGTTCACGCCGTCCGTGAAATCCACTTTTTCGCTGAGCGGCTCCAGGGACAGGGTGACAGCGCCAGACTCCCGGCCCGGTCCAACGCCGCTGAGACCGTGGCCGGTCAGGAGCAGTTGAACGGCGATTTCGCCCGTCTGGACGGCCCGTGGGACTTTCAGATCAGGCATTCGGCCGAAAAGGCCTTTGTCATCGATCTGGCGACGGATGAGATGACCCCCATGGACCGGGTGATGTTCGCGTTCATCCAGATCAAGATCCAGGGGATGGACCTGGGTGGAATTGTCGACGCGGTTCTCCAGCGCGACAGTTCCCTGGATCAGCTGATCCTCGACCGGGGCCGCCGGGCTCACGAATTCCTTTCCGCATCCCGCTCCCCGGCATAAGGGGCCTTCTGCTCACGTTTTCAAAACAGGAGAAGCAGGCGACAGCCGCCCCGCGCGGCATCCCGCGTTGAATCAATCAGTTGCGCTGAGGGATATGGTCACCTGGCACTTCCCGGCCCATGATTCTCTCCAATTCAGCCAGATTTTCTGTAACTTTTGGGTTGTCTGGATAATCTTGTGTTGTAACGAGGATTGACAGGAACCATCTGTCCATCAATCGAGTGCAATCCGCAGCCCCGCGGGCGGCGGTGAAACAGGGTATTGGATTCATACTTTTAGCGGAGACTGCGCAATGAGACTGGTCAAGCACAAGAACCGCACTCCCAACCGGGAGTGGGGATGCCCGAGAACCAAGAGCCGCACCAACTGGTGCTACGCCCTCTGCACGCCGGAAAACGGCATCGGCGAATGCGGCCGGCCCTCGTACCATGCGTACCGCGGCCGGACGCAGAAAGCCATCCTCGCGTCCCGCAAGCGGCAGAAAGAGTTGGAAAAGAAGGGGGTCACCCCGCTGCGCCGTGAAGTGCGCCTCAAGCTGGCCCCCAGACCGGTCTCCTGGGTCAGAAAGCCCCCGCAGCAAGGCTAGTCCCGCAGACCACCTCGGAATCATACGCGTCGAGAGAGAACCAGCTGCTGGTGCTGCCGCCGCTGTAGCGGTAGACCAGCACCGGTGTCTGCATGTCGGGGTCCGGCCCAGCACCCACCAGCAGTTCGTCCCGGCCGTTGCCATCCAGGTCGGTGCCGGAGAAGACCGTGGCGCCGTAACGCGCCGTCTCCGCCGGCCAGGCAAAGAAGTTGATGCCGTCCATGGCAACCAGCGCCGAACCGTCATAGTTCCAGCCGCGGATGTGCGCGCCAAAGACCGGCGAGGGGCCGGGGGCGGTGACGATCTCGTCCATCCCGTCCCCGTCCAGGTCGCCACAGGTCACCCGCACACCGTAATGGTTGCTGCCGTAAGCGAAGTAGCTCAACCCGGGGATGGCCGACGAGGCGGCTCCGTCCACGTTCCAGCCCCGCACGTGGGGGCCGAATACCGATCCGGGACCGGCACCGGTGACGATCTCGTCATAGCCGTCACCATCCACGTCCCCGCAGCTGACATTGACTCCCCACTTCAGAGTGCCGTAGGCAAAGTAGCTCACCCCGGGCACCCCGGAGACCGAGGACCCGCCGTCGTGGTCGAAGCCGCGCACATGGGGACCAAACACCGCGCCGGGACCGGCGCCGGTGATGATCTCATCTTTGCCGTCACCGTCGATGTCGCCGGCCGCCACGTTGACCCCGAACTTCAGTGTGCCGTAGGCCATGAAGTTCAGCCCGGAAACCGGGGTGCCGTTGAGCGTAAAGCCCCGCACGTGGGGGCCGAAGATCGCCCCCGGTCCGGGGCCGGTGATGATCTCGTCCACCCCGTCGCCATCGGTGTCGCCACAGGTGACGTTGGCCCCCCACTGGGACGCGCCATAGGCCGCGAATTCATGGATGTGCTCCGCGTCCTGGCTGCAGGGGAAGACCCGTACCAGCGGCGGATTGGCAGGATCGGCCCCGGGGCCGGTGACCAGCTTGGCCGGGTTCTCCACGGCGCTCCGGGTCTGGACGTCGATGCTGGCCAGGTCGTTGGTCACGTTGAATCCCGCGGCCAGCAGATAGTTCATCGAGTTGTCCAGATACCGGCGGAAACTGCTGGTGGGGTCGTCCGGGTCGGCGCTGGGATAGGGCCAGGGCGGTGAGTAGCCATTCTCGATAAAGGCCGGAATGAGGATATTCTTCACCGCCCAGATGTCGATGGCCACCGGGTCGAGGCCGGCCATCAGAATGTCTCTCCGGGTCGCCCCCGAGTAAGAGGTGGAAGGACCGCTGTTGGGGTTGGCGTTGATCCAGATGCAGTCGAGGAGGTTCAGGTCGGCCATCTGGATTTCGGCCTGCAGGTCGCCGAGCAGGCCGTTGCCGATCCGGCTGTGGGAATTGGTGCTCAGCTCCCTCGTGACCACGCCCATGTAATGCTTGACACAGACCGTGGCGCCGTAGGTGGCGGCGTGTGACTTGAGCACCGGCAGATTGATGAACTTCAGCTTGTCGCGGTCGTAACTGGAGGAGGGGTTGTCCCAGATGCCGTGTTTGAGGCTGACCCGGGTGCCGAAATCACTAGTGAACTTGGGATAGGAGATGCGGCCGCTGAAATCGGGGTGCTGGTCATAGACGATGTAGCCGTCGTCAAAGTCCCCGTCGCTGAACTCGTCCACCGAGGTATAGCGGTGGACGGTCCAGTCGAAGTGCGAGACATCGTAGCCCAGGCCGGCGAAGTGGACCACCGCGTCGTGAGGTGAATATTCGTGGACCTCGGCGTTGTTCGTCGACCGGTCAAAGCCGTTGATGGAATTGAACTGCGAGTTCTCGCAGACGATGATCTCGCCGGTGAAGGTGTCCGGGTGGTCGATGATCCAGCGCATCACTCCGGTGAGCACGTCGACGTTGGAGCCGCCCCGCTGGGGCCACTGGTAATTGATCTTGATCACCACCACGTCATCGGCGGCGATGATCCCGTCGGGGCCCGAGGTGCCGCTCACCGTGGCCGACTGGTGAAACTTCAGCCCGTTCTCGCCCATCAGGCCCATCATCGTGTCGAGGCCGGGGAAGCGGTCGCCCACCAGGTCCTGGGGGCAGTCGGTGACCTGAAACAACTCGGCGGTGTAGCCCCGGGGCGGCACCACCTCCGGCCCGCGGTAGTCGGGCACGCTCACCGCGTAGGCCCAGAAGCCGGCGGTGGCCAGCAGACCGGCGGCACAGACGGCAGCGCCCACCGGAGTGCGCAGGCCGGCCGACAGCCGTCGCCGGGCGGTGACCAGGGTGGCCACCAGCGGACCGCCAAAGGCGATCCAGGCGGCGGAGAAGGCCACCTGCTGGCAGGGGTAGGTGAAGCGGCTCGGTTTGGCCCCGCTGCGCAGGATCAACCAGACCAGCGACAGGAAGCCGCTGGCCATTCCCCAGCCCAGCAGCCAGACCCGCGCCCAGTTGGGCAGGTTGAAAATACGCTCTCGTTTCGAACAGATCTTTTCCGGCATCGATTTCCTCCCGGGTCCCCCCGTTCCTAACCTCCGAGCACGTCGAGACGTGACTCGAGACGCATCCAGAATTGCGACAACCACCAGCGCAGCGGCGACTGCAGCGGGGCGAAGAGGCGGCTGAAGTATTGCGTCCGCATCACGCCGCGCCGGTTCATCTTCACCGACTGGTGGGATAGTAAAGCCTCGTTGCCGAGACAGAGCATGATCGTTTTCAAGGCCATCACGTAGGGGATGATGCAGAAGGAGCGGATCCGCCGCTCACCGGCGGGCAGGGCGAGGATATATTCGCCGGCGCCGCGGATGGCCGGCATCAGCCAGCGGATCATTCGCACCCCGGCCAGCAGCACCTGCTCCGTCATCTCCGGTGAGACCAGCTTGCGGGCGTCGAAACAGTCAAAAAGGCTGCGCGGGTAAAAGATGTGGCCGTGGGCGTGGTCATCCCGGACATCGCGGAGGATGTTGGTGGTCTGCAGCACCAGCGCCAGGTGGCGGCCGTTGGCCAGGATCCGCCCGCGCCGCGCGTCGGAGATGCCGTCCATCCGGGCCAGAAAACGGTGGGTCAAATAGTCACCCACCGTGCCGGCCACGTAGTAACAGTATTCGTCCAGATCCTTCTCGTCCTCCAGGACCACGTAGCCGTCCACCGCCCGGCGGGTCTGGTAGCGGGCCATGCCGTGGAACATGTTCTCCGCCTGGTCCAGCAGGGCCGACCGGGCATCGTCGGTGAGAGCGGCAAACTCGGCGATCACCTGGTCACTGTGGCCGAAAAGGCCCCGTTCGCCCTCGGTGAGCGCCTGCCATCCGGAGACGTCGTGGTGGTTCAGTTCCTGCTCGAAGGAGGCTCCGCTCCTGAAACAGTGGAGCAACTGGTCCAGAAGATGCTGTTTTTCATCGAATTCCAGGGAGGAGGTGTCTTCGATGTTGTCGCCGAGGCGGAAGAGAAGGTAGGCCACCTGGACCTCGTGCCGCAGGGGTTCGGGGAGCCGGTCGATGACAAAGGCAAAGGAACGCGATACGTTCAACACCTGTTCATCGATGACCTGTGCCCTGTTCATGGCGGTCCGACCCTGAAAAACACTACCGTAAAACTTCCAATGGTAATGCGGTCATTGTAACGCAGGTGGGGCCTGCCGTCGAATAGTTATCCGAGTGGTGGATAGATGGAGCAGATCAGTCGACCGGCCCGGGAACCTCATGGAACTTCGTCGCGAGGTGCCAAAGACGCCATAGCCCTCGGTGCTTTCGATGAATGAGCGACGGAAGGCGTAGCCGGAGGCTACGTCGACCGAGCGAATTCAAGAAAGTGCCGAGGGCTATGGTGTATCCGGCCCCGCAGCAGAAGGGCCATGAGATTCCCGGGCCAAGTATCCCAACGCCTGGAGCTGCTCTTCCAGTTCACCGGAGAGCGGCGTGCCCTCCTGCGCTTCACCGGCGCCCGGGCCGATTTCCGGCTGGATGGCAGCGGACATGGCCCGGCGGAGCAGGTCCCGCATCCGGGTGGCCAGGACAGGGTCGGCGGCCGCCAGGTTATCCCATTCGGCCGGGTCGGCGGAGAGCCGGAAGAGCCCGGGTACGGCCGGCGGCACCACGCCGGACAGCGGGCCTTCCCCCACCGCCGCGGCGCCGGGCAGGGGCTCGATATACTTCACGCCATCCTCGATGACACAGGCCTGGGGGACAATCTCCGGATGGAGCGGCGTCCGCTGCAGGTCGGCGAGGATGGGGATGGTCCGGGTGATCACGCCGCCGGTGAGCAGCGGCCGCAGGCTCACCCCGTCCGCCCCGCTCTCCCAGGGCACCCCCAGCAGGTCGGCCACCGTGGGCGCCAGATCCACGGTGCTCACGGGATCCTCCACCACCATCAGGCCCCGGCCGGCGGTCTCCGGGCTGTGGATGATCAGGGGCACCGCCAGCATTTCCTCGTGCAGCGAGTGACCGTGGGCCCCGAAAAGCTGGTGCCGGTCCCACAACTCCTCCCCGTGATCACTGAGAATTACCACCACCGTCCGGCGGCGCTGCCCGGTCTGGTCCAGGGTGTCCAACAGGTCGGCGGTGGCCTGGGTGGCATGGTAGACCCCGCTGTCATAGGCCGCCTGGACGTAAGCCTGCTCCTCGGTGGTGAGCCGGGTTCCGGTATTGGCCTGGCGGTTGAGCAGCGGCTCTCCGGCACTGAGGTCTCCCAGACGGCCCCGGGGGAGATCGCGACAGAAGGTATCCCGCGTGTAGGGCCGGTGGGTCTCGTAGGTGTGGACAAAGAGGAAGAAGGGGCCGCCGTCCCACTGCCGGAGCCACTGGCCGGCCTGGGGAAAGGAACCCTCCACCTTGCCGAAACCGCTGCTCCAGCGATACTGGTGAAAGCCCTGCTCCATCCCGGGCACCGCCACCATACCGCCCCCGGTGAAGGCGGCGCAGTAATACCCCTTGCCCCGCAGGAACTCGGCCAGCATGGTGGTGGACTGCGGGATCCGGCGAACACCGTGAAAATCGAGATAGCGGGAGGCCATGAACTTGGCGGTGGCCGGCACGGTCCAGGGCGAGGCCGACCAGGCGCGGCGGAAGAGCGCGAAACCCCAGTCCGCCATGGTGCGGTCCAGCCGCTCCGAGGTGGCCCGCGCACCATAACCGTAACAGCCCAGGCGGTCGGCACGCAGGGTGTCCAGCGTCACCAGCACCAGGTTCGGCATGTCGGGCGGGCTACCGGCGGCCGGCAGGATCACCGGTTCGGCGATGCCGATGGCCCCTTGGTACCCGGCATGGGTCAGACGGATCCGGCCGGCTCCTCCAGACGGTGGGGACAGATCGGCGGTGAGGAAAGCCCACTCCCCTGCCGGCAGTTCCTCCTTGCGCCAGTATTTGACCCTGGTCCAGGCGCCGTCGACCTCCTGTTCCAGGTTGAGCCAGGCATCCAGCCCCTTATCGCCGGGGGGCCGCAGTGAGTGAAAGGCCAGACGGCCTCCCTCCCCCACCGCGGCCAGATCGAATTCCAACGCATCCCCCGGGGAGAGCACCGAGCAGCGGGCGGTCATGCCAAAGCGGGAAACCCGCACCAGCCGGTGAAAGGCAGCGCCGTGGAAGAGCAGGGTTGAATCGCCTCCACCACTATCGATGAAAAAACGGGCCCGCTCCCGGTCCCGCGGCTCCGCATCCGCATCAACCACCAGGATGTCGATGGAGAGGAGCTTGAGGGGCGTGCCCGGCTTCATCCGGTGAACGATCTCGATCCGGTCCTTCCCACCCGGAGGAACCCGGGAGCCCCCCTGGGCGGTCTTGCTGTACGGGCCGCTCATCGGCCACCGGCCATTTTCTCTGTACTGTCTCAGAATGCCGGCCGCCGCCCCCTCCTCACCGTCGCTGAGCAGACGGACCGTTACGCCCTGAATATCCCACGGTCCGGTATGGCCCTTTTTTACTCCGGGATACCGGAGACTGCGAGACACCCACTGTCCTTCCTGCAGATCCACCGGCAGGCTGAGTGTGGAGAGCTCCCCGGTCTGGATCAGCGCGCCGCTGCGGATCAGGGCGCGAATGGACTCCGGGCTTTCGTCGGCCAGTTCGGTGGCCGGCCGTTGGGCACCGTCCCGGCTCACCACCAGGCCTTCGGCCCGGGCAAACCAGGCCGGGTCGATGCCGGGGAGGGCCACCGGGCGCCAGGGGCCGGGGGGAGTGTCCGGGTCCAGTTGGTCGGCCAGGCTCACCGTGGGGAAAGATTCCGGGGGGCTGGGCTCGGGCGCCGGGCAACCGCTGGCGCAGAGCAGAGCCACGGCCAGGAGCACGGCAGGGACGGAAATACGGATCACGGCGACTCCTCATCTGCGGTGTGGGGGGACCGCTCCTCCAACCACTGCTCCTGGAGGATACCGGCCCGGCGCATGCCGCGCAGAAAGACCCCGGCGATAAACTCGTGCCCCGCGTTATTGGGGTGGCTGTCCTTATCCTTGATCACCCAGTAGTCGGTGCTCTCTTCGTCGGTGCGGTGCGCCATCCGCTGCCGCATCTCATGGTAGTAGTCGAGGTAGATAAACCCGTTCTCGGCAAAGGCCCGGGCCAGATCGGTGTCCATGGGTTGGCGGGGGTGCTTCCCGTGGTCGGCACTCACCCGGCCCACGAAGTAGATGCCCAGCACCGGGATACCGCGGGGCTCGGTGATCTCCCGCAGTTTTTCCAGCTCACGAATGGCCCGGCCCACACCGCCCCAGGCCTTCCGCAGGTGCTCGGTCTTTCCCCGGAGGAAGCGGAAGGTGGCCAGCCCCTGGTCCTCCTCGGTGGTGGCGTCAACAAAGTTGGAGATTTCGAAGTCATTGTTGACCACGATGAGCAGCACCACGTCGGGGTCGTAGGCCAGACCACGGGCGGCAAAGTCGATCACCTCCTGGGCGGTGTTGTAAGCCGGGACACCGAAATTGAGCACCTCGTAGGTCCGGCCGTCCGGCCGCTGGTTGAGTCGTTCCTCCATCACCCGGGTGAAAACCTGCTCCTGAGAAACGCCCCAGCCAAAGGCCACTGAATCGCCCAGAACGGCGATACGCCAGGTGCCGGCCGGTTTCTCCAGTGCCCGCTCCACATCGCGGTACCCATGGCTGTTGATCCGTACCTGCTCTCCCTTGAACAGCGCCTCGAGGTCCGGTTTGAGCTCGAAAATCAATCCGGGCACCTCCGACGAACGGATCAGGCCCTTGACACTGTGCACGTGGGTGCCGCCGTCGGGCATGGCCCGTTCCGACTCCTCCAGCGCCTCCTGGAGTGTCTTCCCCGCGCCCGGCCGGCGGGTTTCGAGGTAATTCAGCACCACCTCCAGGGCGAGGAAGCAGAGCAGCAGCGTGACACAGAGCAGGGCCAGGTTCTTCAACAGTTCCGTCGACCGCGATGCCATACCTCTCCCCTCAGAATATCCCACCCGCCACGTTGACCCCGTGGGTGACGTACGGCGGGAAAGCGCGCAGCGCGTAGAGGATGGTCACCGCGCCGCCGTTGTAGTCAAAAACCCGAACCCTCGTGTCCCGGGACGGGTCCGGGCCGCAGCCCACCAGGATCTCCGCCCGGCTGTCACCGTCCAGGTCGGTGCCGGCAAAGATCCGCGCCCCGTATGCCGCCTCGTCGGGCGGCCAGGCAAAAAAGGTGCAGCCGGGCAAGGGAGCCAGCCCCGTACCGTCGTGGTTCCAGCCACGGACGTGGAGCGGGAATGCCGGGGAGGGTCCCGGCGCGGTGACGATCTCGTCCATCCCGTCACCGTCGATATCCCCGCAGCTGACCACCGCACCAAAGTGGTTCGACCCGTAGGCCATGAAATTCACCGCCGCCATGGCCGATGCCGTGCCGCCGTCCACGTTCCAGCCCCTGACGTGGGGACCGAAGACGCTTCCCGGCCCCGGGGCGGTGACGATCTCGTCAAACCCGTCCCCGTCCAGGTCGCCCGCCGCCACGTTGACCCCCCACTTCAAGGTGCCGTAAGCCATCAGGTTGACCCCCGCCAGCGCGGTCACCGCCGCGGTGCCGTCATAGTCAAATGCGCGCAGGTGCGGTCCGAAGACGGCGCCCGGTCCGGCACCGGTGACGATCTCGTCGAACCCGTCCCCGTCCAGGTCGCCGGCCGCCACATTGACACCGAACTTGTTCGTCCCGTACGCGAGAAAGCTCAACCCGGGCAGCGGCGTGCCGTCCATGGCGAAGCCCCGGACGTGGGGCCCGTAGATCGCCCCCGGACCGGGCCCGGTGAGGATCTCGTCCCGGCCGCCGTCCACATCGCCACAGGTGACATTGACCCCGTATTGTGGAGAGCCGTAGGCCGTGAACTGGTAGTCCCAACCAGCGCCGGGTTCCGCCGGAAAGACCCGCACATCCGGCGGGTTACCGGCGGCCGGCCCCGGCCCGGCCACCACCGCCGCCCGCTCCACCGACACCGGGCAGGCCCCCCAACCACTGAAGGCCGGCGCGGCCATCTGGCTCACCACCTGCCCCTGGTAGTCAAAGCTGTAGATGTGGCCCACCGGCTCGCCCGATTCGGCGGTCCAGAAATGCTCACCGTCGAAGCTGAGCCCGCGGCAGCGCTCGGTGGGCGGGGCAAAGGCCCGGTCCGCCAGCTCGGTTAAGGCGGGCCAGCCGGACACGTCCCAGCAGCGCATGGTCTCGCCGTCAAGGGTCCAGAGATACTCACCGTCCCAGGTGCTGCCGAAGACATCGCCGTCAAAGGAGGCCATGGAGTCGTAGTCGCCCTCCAGGTCGTAGCGCCGGAAATCCCACTCCTTGATGTAGAACCAGGTGCCGTCGCAGGCCACGTCGTAGAAGACGATCAGCGAGATGTCGGTGATCAGCGGTGTGCGCTGACCGGTGTCGATATCGAGCCGGACCACCTTGGGCTGAAAGGCCTCCACCACATAGACTTCCCCGTCCACCACTTCCACATCCGCGGCGTAGAAGTTGAACGCCTCATACATGTCGCGGACGGAACCGTCGGGACGCAGGACGTAGATCCGGGAATCAAAGCTCTGGTGGGCGGTGAAGACTACCAGGTCCTCGGCCGCCACCGGAACCGACGCGATGGCAAAAATCAGCACGGCCGTCGTCAAAACGATCCATCTGTTCATTCCTGCCTCCCTGCGCTATCCGCATTGGAGCAGCCGGTCATGAAGCTGCTGTCCACCGGATTATCGCAGGTCACCACCCACCGCCGCAAATCCGGATCGGTGACCCCCGGACCGAAGCACCAGCGGCCTCGGCTGCCGGAAAATGGATCACGACGCGAGGCGGATGCCGGCCGGGGAATTTTCAACAGGTGTGGCGAGGTAAATCCGCGGGAGAGGCCAGCCTCTCCCGCGGATATCGAACAGATCAGTTCATGGTGCCCACGATGTAGCAGGCCGAACTGTCGGTGTCACCGGCCGGCGGGTAGGGCGGCTGGTTGTACGGGCTGGCCGTGATGTCCATGGCCAGCAGGGTGAAGATGTTGGTGCCCGCCAGCGAACCGAGGGCCGGCAGGCTGGTATTCCAGGAGGTGTTGAAGACGCCCCCGGCCGGAATGTTGGTATACCCCGCACGCCAACCCCCGATGGCAAGTCCGCCGGCGAGGTTGATATTGATCCGGCCCGAGATGGTCCTGGTGAACCCGCTGTACAGGTTTTCCAGGGTGACATACATGGTGGTGGTAAACGGCAGCACCCCGTTGTCCGGCACGCAGGCCATGGTGGCGCTCACCGTGTCGGTGATGTCGCTGGACGTGGTGGCACAGGCCGCCGATCCGTACGACGTCTCGATGTTGTCGCCGTTGCGGGCCTTGACCCGGAAGCAGTACTGGACACCGGCGGTCAGGCCCTGGGCGGTCACGGTGCCCCAGGCGGCGTCGGTGCGCCAGACCGCGGAAGCGCTGGGATTGCCGGCCGCATCGACAAATCGGTTGAGCCAGGAGCTGTCACTGGTGGCGGAGCACTGGATGGCGAACACCGTGCCCGAGGGATTACCGTTGGCGTTGACGTTGACGTTCAGCGTGGAGGTGGTGGGGCCGTTCACCGTCGGGGCCGCGGGTGTGTTGGCCAGGGTGTAGGCCGATGCCGAGCTGCTCCAGCCAGTCTCGTTGGGCGTGGCCGCGCTGTCCCGGGCCTGGACCTGGTAGGAATAACTGGTGTTGACGGCCAGACCGCCCTGGGAGAAGGTGCGCGAGGTCTGCCAGGCGCTGTTGCCGTTGAAGCTCGAGTTGAAGCGGTACTGCACCGGCGGTGACGCGGCGTCGGTGGCAGTGACGCACTGCATGGAGAGCGACGTGGTGCCGGTGGCGTACGGCACGGTGGTCCACTGCATCGGGTTCGGCGTCGGCGGCGTGGTGTCACCGCCGCCGCTGGTCACCGTGATGGTGTAGTCCTCGACCTCGCCGTAGCTGGTTGATCCACAGGCAAAGGGGGTCGGGTCGAACTCGCCGTCCATGATCCGCACGCGCATCCGGGTGGCTCCCGGCGTGGCCCCGGCGGGAGGCGTGACGGTAACCGTGTAGGGTCCAACGCCGATCCAGCTGGTGGTGATGGTCTCGCCGGCATCGTCAAAGTCCTCGTCCTGGTTCCAGTCGATCCACATTCCGCCGATGTCGGTGGCGTAGGTCGTGTTGAGGGTGATGGTGGTCAGATAGCCGCTGCCGATATTCATGTCGGTGGACTGGCCGGTGTAGTCACTGTAGCCGGAGGCGCCGCTGCTGTTATCGATGGTGCCCATTTGCACCCGTTCGATGTACTCGTAGTCGGAGCTGTTGGAATTGGCCGAACAGTACCCGCCGCCGCCCCCGCCGCAGAGCGAATCACGGGCCGCCTCGAAGGCCGAGAGGTCTATCCTGGTGGCGTAATTCTCGCAGGAGAAGGAACAGTGGGTGATGATGCCGATGATCTCGTCGTTCTTCAGCAGCGCCGAGCCGGAGTTGCCGTAGGTCATGTCAAGGTCGAAGGCGTAATAGGTGCTGGTGCGGGAAAGGATGTCGCCGCTGTGGGTCTGCTGCACCTGGCTGCGGGTGGGGTCGCTGTTGTCCACGCCGTAGCCCCAGTTGTCGCAGGGGTCGCCCGAGCCGGCCAGGGCGGTGGCGATGGGCCGCATTTCGCCATAGCGCTCATAGGGCGTCTGGCCGAGATTGTTGGTGCCCACCGTCATCACCGCCCAGTCGGCGCCCACGCCGCCGTTGACGAACTGGTGCGCGGTGACCGGGAACTGGTCGGCCACCGGCGGGTTGTAGGTGTAGCAGCTGGAAGACGAGGCGGGCACGTTGAACTGCAGCGTGTCGTCGTAGCTGCCGTCGGCGCAGTGGCCGGCGGAGACGACACAGCTGTCGGTGGAAACGATGGATCCGGTACAGCCCACCGGCACGATCCGCGCGCACCACAACTCGCTGGAGAGCGTGCGGTTGTCGGCGCCGCAGATGCCGCAGTCGTCATCGGCGCAGGGACCGCGGGTCACATCGGGGATGTGCACCGACACCCGGTCGATCACCACCCGGTTGCGCGCGGTCCCGGGCCAGACGAGCAGCTCGAGATAGACCTGGTCGCCGTTGAAGTAGGCCGAGGTGTTGTTCCACATGGCCAGGGCGTCGGCGTCCAGTTCCTGCACCTCGCCGTCGAACAGCGAGGTCATCCGGATCAGGCTGCCCTCTTCCAGCTTGACCTTGCCGAAGTAGATCCGCATCCAGGCAGCATCCTTCACCGTGACCAGTTCCTCGTAGGCGATCTCCGGCTGGAGGCCCCGGTTGGCCAGCACACCGCTGTCCAGTTCGGACGCGCGGAACTCGCCGGTGGGCCAGTCCAGGGTTGACTGGGCCGCGGCCAGAGCGGGGAAGCCGACACAGAGCAGACCGACCAGCAATAGCTTCACCAATACTCGGTGTTTCATCAGGTCCATGGATCTCGAGACCTCCTAGAATTGTGATGATTAAAACGTGCGATCGTGCAACGGGGCCCGCCGTCCCACTGTGTCCGGAAAGCGATGGCTTTGACGAGAAACAGGGATAGCTGGCAGCAAGCTGAGGGATATGGCCGGATTACCCGGAAACCATTCCCCCCTTACCTGACATAAATATAGGGATACCGGTGCCGTGCCGTCAAGAGGAGTGTTGTTTGGACAGGGGAAAAGGGTGACCGTTGCAGTCCTGAGTATGAAGTGGTTTCAGAACCCCATCTGTGGTTCGAGAGCGAGGCGCCGGCTGACGAGGACACGCAAAATACTCCGCTGGTATGCGAGCATTCCGAGGAAGCCGGCAACGACGCTATCGGTCCTCAGATGAAGTTGTGGAACCGCTTCCCGGCATTTCCTTGAGATAGAGATCGAGCTTGCTGTAGGGGATTTCGATACCGGCCTCATTGAACGCCTTGTAGACCCGAGTGTTCAGCGCGTCAAGCACCCGGCCCCGAAACACCGGCTCCTCGATCCAGGCCAGCAACTCGAAACGCAGCCCGGAATCACCGAATTCACGGAAACGGACCCGGGGCTCGGGCTTCGCAACCAGGTGCTCCACATCGTTCACGCAGGAGAGCAGCACCTCCCGCACCTGGTCGGTATCGCTGCCGTAGGCGACGCTGACGCTGACCCGCACCCGCATCTTCTGGTCCCGGCCGCCGGCCTCGTTGATGATCTGGGCGTTGGCGATCAAGGCGTTGGGTACCGTGACCTCGATGTCGTCACGGGTCAGCACCCGGGTGGAGCGCACCCCGATGTCAGTGACCCGGCCGCGGACCTGGTTGTCGAGGTTAACGAAATCACCAATTTTGTACGGCGTGTCGGCGAGGATGAACACCCCGGCAAAGAGGTTGGCCAGGGTGTCCTTGGCCGCAAAACCCACCGCGATACCCACCACCCCGGCCGAAGCGACCCAGGAGGTGACGTCGATGTTCCAGGAGACGAGGAAGAGGTAGAACGCACTGCCGATGATGATGACCTTTGAGCTGATCTCGAACAGGGGCAGTGTTTTGGGCTGGATCCAGGAGAAGCGTTTCATCGATCGGCTCAATCCGCCGAGAACGATACTGACCACCCGCGAGGCACCGAAATACCAGATCAGCAGGGCCATGGTCTTGATCGCGCCGAGGATGAAGTATTCCGCGGTGGGTTCCAGATCGAGGTCGAGCACCACCAGGGCCAGGCCGGCAAGAATAAAGGAGTAAAAGACCGGCCCGCGAACCACCAGGGCTACCCGATCGTCAATATCGGTATTCGTCTTGCTGACCAGGGCCAGTACGACACGCAGAAATACGTAACGGGAGAGCAGAGCCGCCAGCACCGCCCCGGCCATGATCAGCCCCGACTTCACCCCTGGCAGTTGCAGCACGGGCTGCAGATCGGCCACCAGCTGCTCCATGGTCCCCTCCCCCTTCAGCAACGCCATTCGTTCCAGTGAACAACCATAGCGTAGAACTATACCGTAAAACCGGTATCCGATTCAGGGTTTCCTGCCAAAGGTGTAGTTGACTCCCACCATCAGCCGCGGCACAAACTCCGGCTGGTTGATCGCCGCGTTGGCATCGGCATAGGTGTATCCCCCTCGGGGGTTCACATCGGACCCGTGGGGATTGTACGTGGTGTCGTGGCCGCTGAGCCCCGAAGGGAAGTAGTAGTCGAGCATGGCCGAGAGCACCAGGTCCACCTTCCGCTTGCTGGACAGGCGGTAGTGCCCCTCCAGCCCCGCCCCGATCCCCCACTGCCTGGAGGTAACGTCGAACTGCTCGTTGCCGCCCACATAGTGGAAACTGCCGGTGAACTTCGAGTAGCGGGGACCGAGAAAGACGTAAGTCTCGCTGTTCATGAAGAGTTCCAGATCATAGAGCAGGTCGCAGCGCAAATCCCAGGCCTCGCCGTCCTCGGTGGGCGTCCCGTTGGTGCCGTCATTGATAAATATCCGGCGGGCCGCCAGCGGGTCTCCGGGATCCCGCTCGGTCCAGGAGAAGCCGAAGCGGACATCCAGCGGAAAACCTTTGGCAAAATCGGAGAGCGTGGTGTTGAGCATGAAGCCGAAACCCTGGCCATAACCCACCGAGCCGCCCACGGCCTTCTCGGTGGCGAACAGGGAGGGGGAAATGAGCAATAAGCATACAATTGTGTAACAAAGCGGGTTCAGGATCGTAATTCTCTTCATTGTTTTCCTCTGTAATTTTGGCGCATCAGCCTGATTTTGAATTAATTACAGTTCATAAAGAGCAAACTGGATGCCAGTCTGGTCAGTAACCGGGAACTTTCCCGGGACCCGGGCGTTGTGTCAGGTGAATCGGGAATTGAATCGCGGCCCTGGAAGCCGACAGCAACTAACAGATGGAGGAACATGACGATGCGGATCAAGACACTGACCACCCTCTTCTCCCTGACCCTGGTGGCCCTGCTCTCCTGGAGCGCCGGTGCGGCGGTGCTGGCCGACGACGAGGTTCTGGAGCCGGTGCAGGTAGAGCAGACGATCTGGGTCACCAGCGGTGACGCGGGTGACGAGGACGTGAAAACCTGGACCACCGACAACGGCGAAGTGATCGTGATCAAGGGTGACTGCAAGCTGGAAACCATCGGCGAAGATGGTGAAAACGTGATGGTCCAGGTCCACGGCTGTGGCGACGGGGACATCCACAAAGTGATCCATATGGGCGGCATGGGCGGCGAGCCTGTGCAGCGGACCTTTCTCGGCGTGGGGCTGAGCAGCCTGACCCCGGAGCTGCGGGTGCACTTCGGCTCCTCCGAAGGTACAGGCATCATGGTCTCCAGCGTGGTGGAGGGGAGCCCGGCCGAGGCGGCAGGCCTCCAGGTGGGTGACGTGATCACGGCCATCGGCGGCATCGAGGCCACTTCAGCCTCGGCGGTGCAGGAAGCGGTGCGCGAGTTGAGCGAAGGCGACACCGCCCTGGTGGAAGTGCTGCGCAACAGTTCACCGATGAGTTTCGAGGCGGTGCTGACCACCAAGGAACTCCCCGGGTTCGACTTCAACTTCGATTTCGACCATGTGCTGGAAGGTGTGGAAGGCGCGCACCAGTGCATCATCAAGATGAAGAACGGCGACAACGAGTTCTACTACGACACCGAAAACCTCGACGAGGCCCTGGAGAAGCTCAACGTCTATCTGGAGGGGCCGGAGTTTGAAGAGATGATCGAAAAGCACCAGGCCAGCGGTGAGGACATCGAAAAGCGCCTCGAGATTATCGAGAAGAAAGTTGAGGAGATCGAATAGAATAGGACCGGTGGATTCCGACCCGGGTCCCGTTGCGGGGCCCGGGTTCACCTGATCGACCCGGCGCCATAACCGGTGGAGTGAAATGGTGGAGGCAAGTGAAGCAGAACTGATGGCCCGCACCAGGCAGGGGGACGAAGAGGCCTTTGCCTTGATCGTGGACCGCTTCAAGGACCGGGTGGTCAACTACCTCTGCCGGCTTACCGGGGACCGCGACCGCGCCGAGGACACGGCCCAGGAAACCTTCCTCCGCCTCTTCCGCACATCATCCGGCTACCGCGAGGAAGGACACCTGGCCGCTTTAATCTTCCGGATCGCCACCAACCTGGTGCGGTCGGAGGAGCGGCGTAACCGGCGCTGGCGGCTGTTCCGGGCCACGGTGCCCGCAGGGGGGAACGGCAACGGCGGACCGCCCAATCCCCAGACCCGGCTGCTGCAGCGGGAAGCCGCGGAGCAGCTCGGCGCCGCCATCGGCGAGCTGCCGCTGAAGTTCCGGGCGCCGCTGATGCTGCGGGAGATCGAGGGCCTGTCCTACCAGGCCATTGCCGAGGCCATCGGCTGCCGGGAGGGAACGGTGAAGTCGAGAATCAACAGGGGCCGGCAACAGCTGCGGGAGCGGCTGGAGCCATACTGGATCGGAGGGATGGGATGAGCGACGAGCGTATCAGCAAAGAGCTCAAAGCGCTGCCCAGGGAGAAGGCGTCGGAGAAGTTCACCCGCCGCGTTCTCGCCAACCTCCCGCGCACCGAGAAGCGACGGATTCCGGCCTGGGGCTACCGCCTGGCGGCCGCGGCCACGGTGATCATCCTGCTGGTGATCCCGATGAGCCTGCGCCGCTGGTCCATGTCCATCGATACCGGAAACGAAGCGGTGCTTGCCGAAATCGAGGCGGTCCGCTCGGAAAAGGCGCTGATCGAGAGGGAATTGCGTGACCTGAGGGAGAAGGCAGCCGAAGAAAGCCCGGTGGTCTACCTCGGCGGCAACGAAGAGGTAAACCTGGTGCTCGACGTGGGCGCCCTGCTCAATCGGAGCACCGAGGCGAACGAGGGCACATCGGCCTTTTGAGCGACAGTGAGACGAGAAACGAGAGCACCGGACAACGGTGCCGGAACAGCACGATGCACAACGATCCGAGGATCGACGGAGGAACTGAACGATGAAGTGGAACACGTGGAAACTGATCGTCACCGGCTGCACCCTGGCCGGTCTGGCCCTGTTTACGTCCGTGGCGCCGGCCGCGGTGCTCCCCGACGACGAGACAGGCACCGCCGGCGAGCAGGAGAAGGCGGTGGTCAAGGTGAAGGAGATCCGCGCTGACGGCGCGACCAAGATCAACGTCAAGGTCGTGGGGGACCATGATGGTGAGCATGTGGTCCACTGGGTGGGCTCGCCGGCCAATCGGGGTTTTCTCGGCGTGGCGTTGAACTCGCTGAGCCATGATCTGCAGAAGCACTTCGGCGCGGCCGAAGGCAGCGGAGTGATGGTGGGCTCGGTGGTGGAGGGCAGCCCGGCCGAGGCCGCCGGCATCAGGGTGGGCGACGTGATCACCGCCATCGACGGCGCTGACGTGGCGTCGCCCTCCGACGTCCAGCGGATCATCCGCGAGAAGGAGGAGGGAGAGGCCGCCACCATCGCGCTGGTGCGGAGCGGCGCCCCGCTGACCGTCACGGCCACGGTGGGCGTGAAGGAGATGCAGGAATTCGACATCGGCATGCTGGGCGATATCGGGGACCTGAAAAAGAAGGCGTTCTTCATTTCCAGCGGCATGGAAGGCGGGAACATGGTCTTCGAAACCGTGGACGGCAATGTCACGGTGGACCTGACCGAGGAGATGGATAAACTGGAGAATATTTTCATCGAAAAACTCGGCGATTCCGACGACCTGATCTACTTCGACACCGAGACCTTCAACGATTCGATGAAGGAAGTGCACGAATACCTGGCCAGCCCCGAGTTCCAGGAAAAGCTGAATGGTCTGCAGGAGCGTGAACTGGAGCTGCAGCAGCGGCTGGAGGCCCTGGAACTGAAACTGGAGAAACTGGAAGAAGTGCACGAAGAGCAGTAGCTCCGCCACTCCGTCGATATGCTGAAAGCCTCCCGACCCCCACGGGCCGGGAGGCTTCTCTTTGTACGGCCGGTAATTGACAGTGCGGGAATATCCACTATGCTGATCCTTGGGAATCGAAGATTCGAAAAACATATTTCTCTGGTGGTGTAATGATGAACTCCCGTCCTTTCATGTTGTTCCTGCTTCCGACCCTGCTCGTCCTGGCTGCGCTCCTCACTGCCGGTCCGGCCGTGGCCGAACCCTACGACGCCAGCGGGATCGAGCCCCTGCGCTGGACCGGCCCGGAGCCGCCCACTTCGTATACCGAGTGGTCAGCCGGCCAGATCAGGGAGCCGTTCAGCATCCACCCGCTGGAATGGATGACGGCGGAAAGCAACGGCAGCGACAACGGTGCCGGCAGCAACGTCCTGGTGATGGTCAACGAGGGACTGCGGCCGGCCATCGAAGCCAACCTCAACCGCTATGTGGGAGACATCGCCAGTGGCGGGTGGAGCCCGCAGGTCTACGAGACCGCCGGCGGCACGCCGGAGATCCTCAAGTCGTTCATCATCGACCACTCCGCAGACCTGGCGGCAGTGGTCTTCTTCGGCCGGATGCCCACACCGTGGTACGAGTCGGACGAGGAGTTCCCCTTCGACTATTTCTACATGGAACTGGACGGGGAATGGATCGACGCCGACGAGGACGGCATCTACGACGGGCTGGAGGATGGCGCGGGCGACCAGGGGCCCGAGATCTTTGTCGCCCACATCGATTCATCGATGATGACCTGGTGGGATGAGGCGGAGTCGGTGAACCGCTACCTGGACAAGGACCACGAATTCTGGAGCGGCGGGATCACTTGCACCGACTACGGCCTGACCTACACCGAGGACGACTGGGCCAGCGGGGACGACATCTGCACGGCCATGCGCTACGCCTACCCGTCATACCACGAGATCCGCGCGCCGGAAACCCACCGCGACGACTACGTGCTGAACCGGCTCCCCGAACCGGCCTACGAGTTCATCCAACTGGCCTGTCACTCCTGGTCCGGCGGCCACGGGTTCACCCGCGGCGGTGACGCCAGCAGCTGGCGGGTGGCCAGCACCGAACCGGAGGCCCTGTTCTACAACCTTTTCTGCTGCAGCGCCCTGCGCTGGGTCGAGGAAAACCACCTGGGCGGGGCCTACATCTTCAATCCCGGCACCACCTGCCTGGCCACACTGGGAAGCACCAAGAGCGGCTCGATGCTCAACTTCAGCTGGTTCTACGAACCGTACGGCTCCGGCGCCTCCCTGGGTGAGTCGCTGCGGATCTGGTTCGACGAAGTGGCCCCGTTCGAGCAGTGGGAGATCGACTGGCACATGGGGATGTCGATCACCGGCGACCCCTTTCTCAACCGGACCAACAGTTCGCCGGTGAAACCGCAGATCATCACCGGGCCCGGTCCGCTGGCCGGCCAGGACCCCTTTGTCCGGGGCTACGGCGTTGACGGCGTACCCCGCCCCTGCACCGAGTTCGACCCCTATGTCTGGCTCAACGGATACGGTACGCGGGTGGCTGTGGGCGACCTGGATGCCGACGGTCTGATCGACATCGTCACCGGCACCGGCCCCGGGCCCGAACTGGCGCCGGTGGTCCGGGCCTACGACCTGGGCGGGACCCATCATGCCGGTTCGAACTTCCGCCCCTACGGCACCAGCGGCTGGGGCGTGGAGGTGGCCTGCGGCGACCTTGACGGCGACGGCCGCGACGAGATCGTCACCGGGCCCGGGCCCGGGCCGGTGGCCGGGCCCCATGTCCGGGCGTTCACCTGGGACGGTGAAACCGTGGCGCCGCTGGCGGGAACGAACTTCCAGGCCTACGGCACACCGCGCTATGGTGTGGAGGTGGCCTGCGGCGACCTGGACGGTGACGGCTTCGACGAGATCGTCACCGGCGCCGGGGCCGGAGCGGTCTTCGGGCCCCACGTCAGGGGCTGGAACGTGGACGGCGGGCCGGCCACGGCCATCCCGGGAGTCAGCTTCTTTGCCTACAACACGCTCCGCTGGGGCGTCAACGTGGCCTGCGGCGACCTCGATGGGGACGGCATCGATGAGATCGTCACCGGACCCGGCCCGGGGCAGATCTTCGGGGCCCACATCCGGGCCTGGCGAGTCAGCGGCGGCAGTTGCAGCCCCCTGCCCGGGGCCAGCCTGCTGGCCTACCCAGGGGGCATGCGCTACGGCGCACGGGTCGCCTGCGCCGACATCGACGGTGACGGCCGCGACGAAATCATCACCGCCCCGGGGCCCGGCCCGGAGAACAGCGCCCACATCCGCGGGTTCGAATATGCCGGCGGCACCCTGGCCCCCCTGACCACGCCGGACTTCATCGCCTGGTCAGCTGAGGAGTACCGCGGTGGTTCGCTGCTGGCAGCGGTGGACCTGGAGAGCGTGATCAGGCTTCGCTGACCATTCCTGACCGTAGCGGGCAATGCCGCTGGCGCGACTAGAACCCCACCCCCACTCCCACACGGTAAACCCACGGTGAGTTGTAGGAACTGTAAGGATCACCACTGTCATAAAGGAAATCGTAGAGCACCGAGAAATTGATCGCCGCGTGATCGCCCAGGGGCTGGGAGAACCCGCCGCCGCCCAGCAGACCGTTGTGGTTGGTGCGCTCGGTGCTGCCGTTCAGGGTGTAGTATTCGTAGTTCAGGTAGTCGTACTCACCCTGGACGAAGATGTGCGGTATCACGTGGTAGCGGAGAAAAAGCCCACCGCCGTAATCGCTGGTGGAGAGGCTTGGCGAATACCGGCTGTCCTTGCGGTAACGGTAGGTCAGCCGCAAACCGGTGGCCAGCTTATCCACCGGGTAAAATCCCACCGTGGGTGAAAACTCGACAAAATCCACCGTGCCGAAGCCGGCCCCGAACCAGCCGCCCCAGAACATGTTCTTGTCCCCCCGCTCCCCGGCACCGGCCACGGTACTCAGGGTGAGAACCACGAGCACGATCAAAACAATTCTGCATTTCATTTTTCGGGCCTCCTGATCTCATGACCGGTTCACGGGGCGAACCGTTGCCGGATTCGCATCTGCCCACAGGTTAGTGAATTGACCCATGGGCGTCAAGATGCGCCCCCGGTCAGAAGCGGCCAGCGGCCACGGTGGCCCCGTGACTCATACCGGAGAAGCTCTCCAGGGTGGCCCAGGAGGTAACCTGGCTGCCGTCATAGCTGAAGACCGACACCGTGCTGCCCACCAGCGGGTCGGGGCCCAGACCGGCCACGATCTCGTCCCGACCGTCGCCGTCCAGGTCGGCCCGGGCGCTGACGTTCGCACCGAAGCGGTTCTCCGGCCAGGAGAAGGCGAAGAAGCTGAGACCGGGCAAGGGACTGATCCCGCTGCCGTCGTGGTTCCAGCCGCGGACGTGGGCGCCGAACACCGCCCCCGGCCCGGGTCCGGTGACGATCTCGTCGATGCCGTCGCCGTCCACGTCACCGCAGGTCACGTTCACCCCGAACTGGTTGGTGGAGTATGCGAAGTAGCTCACGCCGGGGATCGACGCTGCTGCCCCACCATCCACGTTCCAGCCCCGCACGTGGGGGCCGTAGACCGTGCCCGGGCCGGCGCCGGTGACGATCTCGTCGTAGCCGTCGCCGTCGATATCGCCGGTGCAAACGTTGACTCCCCACTTGGGCGTGCCGTAGGCAAAGTAGTTCACCCCGGACAGTGCGGTCACCCCTGAAGTGCCGTCATAGTCCCAGGCGCGCACATGGGGCCCGAACACCGCGCCGGGGCCGGCGCCGGTGATGATCTCGTCGAACCCGTCACCGTCGATGTCGCCGGCAGCAGCGTTCACCCCGTATTTGTTGGTGCCGTAAGCGAGGAAGCTCAGGCCGGGAAGCGGCGTGCCGTCGATGTCGAAACCCCGCACGTGGGGCCCGTAGATCGCCCCCGGTCCGGCACCGGTGAGGATCTCGTCCAGGTCGTCGCCGTCCAGGTCGCCGGCGCCCACGTTCACCCCGAAGCCGTCAGCGCCATAGGCCGCAAACTCGTAGAGGTGCACCGCCCCGCTCTGCGGGGGAAAGACTCGCACGTCGGGCGGGTTGGTTTCGGACGGGCCGGGGCCGGTGATGATCCGCGGCGCACTGAGGTCGCCACCCGGCTCATAGAGCGGCCGCTCGAAAATGCCGTTGCCATGGGTCGCCGCGCGGAGCAGCCGGTCCGGGGCGTAGACCTTGAGGTCGTTGATCATGGCCGGACCCATCCCTTCCTGGAAGCTGTACCAGGTCTGGCCGCTGTCCGGCGAAAGATAGACCCCCAGATCGCCGCCCACATAGACCACCTGCGGGTGGAGCGGATCCACCATCACCGCCGAGGTGGGGACGTCGGGCAACCCCTGGCCGATGTCGGACCAGCTGTCACCGCCGTTGACACTGCGGAAGACGTGGCTGGTGCCGTAGCCCATGATGGTGGCGTAGACCACGCTGCTGTCGCTGGGATCCACGGTGAGATCGGTGATGTAGCGGTCGGGCAGGCTGCCGGTGACTTCCTCGAAGGTGTCACCATTGGTGGTGCGGTAGACCCGCGCCCGGTCGGTGTTCGCGGCAGTGGCGACGTAAACCACATTTTCGTCGGTGGCCGAGATGGCCATGCACATGGCCGCGTTGATGCCGTTCAACGTGCTGCCGCCATGGATGGAGTCCCAGTCAAAGCCGCTATTGGTGCTTTTATAGACCCGGGAGCGGCCAGCGTAAACCACATCCGGGTTGGAGGGACTGAGCACGAAGGGCGCGATGAAGGCGGTGTTCTCGCCGCCGGTTTCCGGGGGGGCGATATAGTTCCAGTAGGCACCGTCGTTGGAGGTGCGTTGCAGGTAGAGGAACTGCGCCGAACCGTAGAGGATGTCGTCATCCTGAGGATTCACCGCGGTCCAGGATCCGTCGCCGCCGATCACCCGCTCCCAGGCCGGGCCGCCGCGGTAGATGGCGGTGGCGGTGTCCTGCATCCCGCCGATCAGCTTGTCCCGGCTGGTGGCCGACAGGCCCATGCCGTTGTAGAACTGGGTGGTGATATAGCCGCCGATCAGGCTGGCAAAGCTGTCGCCGCCGTCGGTGCTCTTGAACACCCCGCCGTCGGAGCAGAAGAAGATGGTGTTGGGGTCGGTGGGGTGCCAGAAGGCGTTGTGGTGGTCGGCGTGAGCGTAGTCGGAACCACCGATGGGGCCTTCCGGGGGTGGTGTACCGTAATACATGCTGGTCCAGTCCGACCGCCGGGAGAAGGAACTCCCGCCGTTGGTGGAGCGATGGATCTCGATGCCGGCCACGAAGACCAGGTTCACGTCAAAGGGGCTGGGCAGCACGTAGTGCGAGTAGAAGCCCTGGTATTGCTGGTAGTCGCCGCCGTAGGCCTGCACCCAGGTGTCGCCGGTGTCGGTGGAAAGGTAGAGCCCGCGGCCCGACTCGGTGTTGCCGATACTGGCGTAAATCCGGTTTGGCTGAGGGAGGGCAATGGCCAGCTGGGTCTTGCCGCTCCAGGAGGCGGGCAGGCCGTCGGTCAGTTTGGTCCAGCTGTCGCCGCCGTCGGTGGTGCGGTAGATCCCGTGGTTTTCCGAGCTGAAGTTGCCGTGGGCGCTGAACACGGTCTCCGGGGTGGTGGGGTGGATCCGGATGTCGGTGCCCATGATCACGTCGTGCACCAGGGTCCAGTCACCGCCGGCATTGGTCGACTTGTAAATCCCCTCGGTGGTGGCGGCATAGACGATATTGGAATCGGTGGGGTGGACGGCGATCATCCAGACCCCGCGGTTCTGGTCATAGCTCCAGTCGAGGCTCTGGGTCCAGCTGGCCCCACCGTCAGTGCTCTTGAGGATGCCGATGCCGTAGCTGCCGCGGGTCAGGCGGTTCAACTCGCCGCCGTCGGAAGCCTGGTAGCGGTAAACCTCGCCGGTGCCGATATAGATCACGCTGCTGTCGGCGGGATCGAGGGTGACAGTGCTCACCGCCAGGATGGGGTAGCCGGTCTCAACCCGGTCCCAGGCGTCGGCCCCCACCCCGCCCACGGTGGTCTTCCACAGCCCGCCGCTGGCGCTGCCGGCAAACATGGTCTGAGGGTTGTCGGGATCGATGGCCAGGGTGAGGGTGCGGCCGCCGATGTTGTACGGCCCGAGCACGCTCCAGGAATCGGCACCCCGGTCGCCGGTGGCGGCGTCCTCCACCCGGGGGATCAGCTTCGACTGCTCCCACGCCCGGCCAAATCCGCCGGCCGGGATCAGGTTCCCGGGATAGGCCCGCTGAGCGGCCCAGAGATCGAGCGCCTGGAGGGCGCCGCTGTATTTCAGTTGCGGCTGATCCTGCTCCACGCCGGCCGGCGGCAGCAGGAAAACCAGGGCCACAACGGTCAACACCGCCGTGGCCGTCCACAAACGCCCGTCACTGATACTGCGTATCATCGTCACCCCTCCGTTGGTGGTTTCAAAACAAGGCTGTTCCTATTGTAGCCCAAGATTGCCGGGCCGCACTTCCACTTGCTGAAAGCCGTCTGCACTATTACAACTGAGCGTGGAAATAGTTCGGTGGATTGCCGGACGGCGGTCAACATCTGCGGGATAGGCCACGTATATCATTGTGAGGCCCGATGGAAATCCCTTTGGCCGCGGTTTCAGCCCCGGCTTCGGGTGTGCACAACATGATCGCATACAGGACCCTTGCCGTCCATATACTTGTTGCCCTTCTGTTCTTCCCGGGCATGGCCGCCCCGGTCGACGCCGGAGCGTCGCGGTGGTCGTTTGACGGGGTGAAACTCTATGGAATCAACGACTTCAGCAGTCTCCACTTTCACGGCGAGAAGCTGGTGGCCTTCCTCGATGACGTGAAACACTTCGGCAACTGCACCCTCATCGTCCTGGAACGCTCGGAGCGGGCCTGTGTCGGTGGGTGGTGGGGTCAGGTGAGGGACGGGGGGTATGTGCCCCAGTTCGGCGGCTACCTCCGTTTCCCCGCGGAGGACGGTGGATTCAATCCGGAGGCGCTGGCCAAACTGGAGTGGTACTGGTCCGAGGCCCGGGTCCGCGGGCTGTGGGTGATCACCACCCTGTGGAACCCCTGGGACACGAAGAAGTTCGGTGTCTGGCCGGCAATGCACGGCGCGGAATGCGGCGAGGAGAAGCAGCTGTTCCGGATCCCGGGAAACGGGAAAGCGCTGCAGCGGCAACTGGCCTTCACCCGCCTGGTGGCCGCGGCGGCGGCGAAGCACCCCAACGTGATCCTCAGCGACAACTGGGAGGAGGGATCCCCGAGGGTGGGAGTGAACCTCGCCTGGAAACAGAAAATCTACGCATCCGTGCGAGCGGCCGGGTTCACCGGCCCGTATCTGGTCTACGTGGGTGACCGGCACGGCTTCGACGACCGGGAGGCGACCCTGCGCTGGGTGAAGAGTGAATCGGGCATCAACGGCATCCAGGTACACTACGAATATCCGTCCCCCGGCTCCCTGGGCCTGCGGCAGGACCAGCGGGTGGTGAACACCGAAGACGTGCAGCTGCTCCTCGGCCCCACCAAGGACCAGCCGGAGAATCGCTGGATCCACCAGATCTACCGTCACGCCCGTGAGAGGGGCGCGGAGTGCTGTTACTGTATCTGTGACTGGCGCGACTTCATGCGCACCGACAAAGGGCCAGATCCGCTGAGCGGGATGCGGGAGGAGGCCCGCCGGCGGCTGGAGAAAGCTCAGCCCTGATCTGCCGCGTCCCCGGCCGGCTCCAGAAGTTCCAACAGCCGATCCCGGGTCTCCACATATTCCGGGTGCTCGCCCTTGTCCAGCTCAACCGCTTTTTCGGCGTACCCCAGGTCCGCTTCGGTGGGCTTGCCGCTGGACAGGGCGTGAGACGCCAGGGCGTGGTGGGCCACCGCCGTGGGGCAGAGTTCAAGCAGCTTCTCGGCGATGACCAGGGCGTCGGTGGTCTTGCCCAGCCCGCGTGTGATCTCGTAGTCCTCGGCCACTCGCCGTATCGTCCGATCTTCCATTGAGGCGAGATGCGCGGCCTTTTCCTCCGCGCTCATCTTCCCATAGCGCTCCCTCGCCTTATCCTGGGCGCCCGCAGGGCGACCGTCGGAAACGCCGGCGGCCAGTTCGCACTGCCGGCGCAGCAGATCGATGCGATTGAGGGTACCGACCAGGCTCCACCGGCAAAGAGCGCTCAGCGCCTCGTAATCCCGCCGCTCCAGCAGGGCCTGCCGGCAGACCGTGCAGAACCCGGCGAGCACCTCAGCCGGGACATCGCCATCCTCCTTCAGCCGGTCGTAGAGCGCGAGTGTCTTCTCCTTCTGGTTCAGACCAAGATCGATGTCGATGATCTGCTCCAGGTCCTCGCGGTCGCCCTGACCGCTCTCCAGCCTTGCGGCCAGCTTCTCCCGCTCCACGGCCACCGCTTCCCGCGCCGGTGGGTAGTCCCCGGCCATGCCGCAAATGTCATTGACCAGCCGAGGCCTGTACCTCTGCGACATCAAATCGGTACCCAGACTGTCCAGCGCCTTCAGATACTCGGCCAGGGCTTCGTCCTTCTCGCCGGCCATCAAAAGGGCGGTGCCCAGCCTGTGCCGGGCCATGGCCTCGGGCCAGTAACCGGAGGCCAGTTCTTCCCGCGCCCGGGCCACGGCATCCTTCTCCGGGTGTTCCACCACTCTCCCGGCTGTTTTGAGGAACTTGTCGCTGTCCTGGTAGCCCTGGACCCGCTCCAGCTCGGTCCCGTCGGCACGGAGAAAGACGAGGGTCGGCATGGCCTTGACCAGAAAGCGCTTGCTAATGTCCTTCTGCTGATCCACATCGATCTTCAGCGACACAGCGTGTTTGTCGAGCCAAGCGATCACCTTTTCGTCGGCGAAGGTGGTGCTGTCCAGCTGCTTGCAGGGACCGCACCAGGTGGCGAAGAAATCGATGAAGACCACCTTCTCCTCAGCCCTGGCCCGGGCCAGTGCCTCGTCGATGGTCAGGTCGAGGAACGGGCCGCCGGCCGGGGCGGCAACCGTTACCAGCATGAACAGTGCCGGCAGAATCAGGTATGGACGCAGGTTGTTCATGGGACCTCCTCGGTTCAGACTACTTTACTCTGCCACATATTTACCAAAGAATAGAAAATCATTCCTCTCCGGTCAAGGTGAACGGGGAGAACCGCATTGACCGGTGATCGAATTGACGATAGGTTCGGTGGGATGGACAACAAGCCGATCATTTTCACCGTGGGCCACTCGTCACTTGAGGAGGAGGCCCTGCTGCGTCTGCTCTCGGCCCACGGGGTGAAGGCCGTGGCCGACGTGCGCAGCGTCCCCGCATCCGGCCGGCACCCGCAGTTCAACCGGCGGGGGTTCGAGCCGTTTCTCGAGAAGGCCGGATTCCGCTACCTCTGGCTGGGGCGAGAACTGGGCGGGCTGCGAAAAGGGATGACCTACCAGGAGCACATGTCGACGGAACTCTTTTCCACCGGCCTCGAGGTCCTGGAATGCATGGGCCGGGTGCGCCGCACCGCCATCCTCTGCGCCGAGCGGCACCACACCGACTGCCACCGCAAGCACATCGCCGACGCCCTGGTCCGCAGGGGGTGGCGGGTGGTGCACATCACCGAAGAAAATCGGGCGGAAGACCACCAGCTGCAGCAAACGCTGTTCGACAGCTAGTCCGGATTCCCCACCACCACCAGGACGTAGCGGCCGGCGTCGAGGAAACGGCGACCTGTCTCCAGAGCCGCGGCGGCATCCACATCCTTCAGAGTCTCGATGTGGTCGAGGACGTATCGATCGCCCAGGCCGAGCATCCGTGCTGAAATCATCATCCCGGCCAGCCCGTCCGGTGTGGCCGAGGCCAGCTCGTAGCTGCCGATCAGGTATTCCCGTGCCTCGGCCAGTTCCTGCAGGGTGATCCCGTCTTTCAGCAGTCGTTCCAGCTCACGGAGGATCAGGGCGGTGGCGGCATCGGTGCCGGCGCTGGCCGTGGCGGTGGCGATGGTGATCGGGCCGGCAGTGAGCCCGGCGCTGGCCGAGGAGTTGATCCCATAGGTCCGGCCCTCCTCCACCCGCACCGCCTGCATCAGCCGCGAGGAGAACCCGCCACCACCCAGCACGTAATTGAAGACCTGGAAGCGCTCCCAGTCCGGATCGGTGCGCCGGATTCCGGGCCAGCCGAGAGTGATGCTCGACTGGGTCAGGCCCTTCATCGAGACTCGGACCACCCGCGGCTTTTCCAGCGTCACCCGTGGCGCCGGGACGGGCGGGAGGAGTTCTCCCGGTTCCCACTTCCCTGCCGTCTCATTGACCGCGGCGATAAAACGATCGGACTTGATGTTTCCCACCACCACCAGCTGCGCTCCATCAGTACCGTAATAGCGGGCAAGTCGCTCCCCCGCATCCTTCAGGCCCGTGCGGCCCAGGGTGCGCCAGGTGGCGTTGCGACCCAGGGGGTGGTCTTCCCCGTACAGTTCGATCATCAACCGGCGACGGGCCACCGCACCGGGCCTGCTCTCATCCAGTTTCAGCTCCCCGCGCAGGCGATCCCGGGCGCGGGTAAGGTCAGCCTTGTCTATCCGTGGGTCGGCCACGGTCTGCACCAGCAGTTCCAGAAGCCGTTCGAAATCGGCGGCCAGTCCGCGGATCCAGAAGACCGTGTAATCGTTGGTGACGTAAGCGCCCGTCTGGCCACCCAATGCCTCCACCTGGCCCGCACGAACGTCGCTGAGGGTACGGGCCAGCAGCTCGGCCATCCCCTCCTTACCCTGGGGGTCGTGCAGGCGGCCCACCGGCAGGCCCAACCGGAGGGTCACCAGGGGCAGTTCATCGTATCCGGCAAGTTGGCCGTGCAGCCCGTTCTCCAGATTCACCACGGCGATGATCCCTGACTCGACCATCAGGGCTGCCGCCGGCACGTCGCTGAACAGGGCCACGCAGACGGGGATGAGGCAGAGCAGCAGACTGCCCACCACCAACCGGCCAGCGTGACTGTTTGACAGGTGCCTCACCACCCTACCTCCCCAGCAGGCTCTTCAGAATCCCGAAGATCCAGTAAGTGAACCGGAACTCATCTGGTTTGATCCAGCCCACCACCGCGTTCTCCTCCGCCAGGTAGATCGCGGCCACCCGCCGCACGTCCCCGGCGGTCACCGCCTCGATGCGGGCCACGTGGTCCGCGAACCGTTCCGCATCCCCCTCGATCACCGTTGCCCACCCCAGGGCGCTGGCCGCCCCCTCCGGGCCGGAGAGGCCGAAGAGCCGGCGGACCAGCAACCGGCGGCGGGCCTGCCCAAGCTCGTCTTCCGGAACATCCTCTTCGCGCAGCCGGCGGACCTCCTCCCACATGGCCCGCTCCACAGTCTTTGATCGCACCGAGGGGAGGAAGACGGCAAAGGCCACCAGGCCGGAGGGGTCGATGGTGCGCTCGAAAATGGTGTCGACGTAGACCGCCAACCGCTGCTCGCGGACCAGGCTGTTGGTCAGCCGCGCCCGGCTGCCACCGGTGAGCAGTTCGCGGACAACCTCCAGGGCGGGGTAGTCCGGGTGTGAGGCCTCGGGTGTATGAAAACCGAGGCCCACCACCGGTACCTCCACCGGCAGTTCCAGGGTGTGGCGGGCCAGTTCCTCACCATAGGGCTCCGGTGTTGGCGACGGGCGCTCCAGTGCCGCGCCCACCGGCACCGGCCCGAAGTGGCGGCGAACCAGTTGCTCGACTTCGAGCTTGTCCACACTCCCGGCCACCACCAGCACCGCATTGCCCGGCTGGTAGTAGCGGTGGTAGAAGTCGCGGCACTGCTCCACGGTGAAGCTGTTCAGCTGCTCGGCATCACCCAGCACATCGTGGCGGTAGGAGTGGACGGTGAAGAAGAGTTTCTTGTACCAGGAATAGGCAGCGCCCAGCTGGTCGTTCTCCATCCGCAGCCGCAGTTCCTCCAGCACCACTTGGCGCTCGGTATCCAGCATCCCGGCGTCCAGGGCCAAATTGGCCATGCGATCCGCTTCCAGCTCCAGGGCCAGTTCCAGGCGCTGCGCCGGCAGGGTCTCGTGGTAAACGGTGACGTCCTCGCTGGTCCAGGCGTTGCTCCGCCCCCCCACCGCCTGGATCCGGCGGATGAACTCCTCGGGGCCCACCGTGTCGGTCCCGCGAAACATCATGTGTTCGAAGAGGTGGGCCAGGCCGTGCTCACCCTCCCCCTCGTCCCGGCCGCCCACGCGGTACCAGACCTGCACCGCCACCGCCCCGGAAGATTCGTCGGGAAGCACGAGGACTTCGAGGCCGTTATCCAGAGTGAAGGTATGGAGGGGATCGCAGAACGCTGGTGGGACAACAGCACAGGCAAGAAGGAGGGAGAGAAGAAGAAAAAATCGGGGACAGGCACCGCTGCCCTTCGGGAATCGTTGCCAGTCCCCATTTTTTCCAGTCCCCATTTTTGACAACGAAAAGGCCGTCATTGGGCCTCAGATCCAGGTTTAACCGCTTCTATGCGATCTCCACCAGCTCGATATCGAAGGTCAGATCCTTGCCGGCCAGCGGGTGGTTGGCATCAAGGGTCACCTCGTCGTCGGTGATCCCGGTGATGGTGAAGTTCACCCGGTGCGCATCACCCTCGCCCTCGGCTTCGGACCGGCCCTCCAGCTGGCGACCCAGTTTCAGCTCCAGGCCCTCGGGCATCTCCGAACGTTTGGCCTTGATCACCATCTCGTCACGGTGCGGGCCGTAGGCCTGGTCCGAGGTGATTTCCACGGTGCGGGTGTCGCCCACGGCAAGGCCTTCCACCGCTTTCTCGAACCCGGGGATGACCTCGCTCTTGCCCAGGGTGAAGGAGAGCGGATCGCTCCCCTTGCTGGTATCGAACTCCTTGCCGTCGGCCATTCTCCCGGTATAGTGGATCTTGACCGCGTCGCCGCTCTTTGCTTTGCTCATACACTTGTTTTCCGGCCGGGTCCTTCGCCCGGCAGCGGAACACTCCTCATGGTTATGTGAGTACACCTTCAGATCTTGTCCGAGCCCCGAATCGGGCCCGTAACCGGTGTTACTTGACAAATATTTCGACTTTCTCCATCACGTCGCCCTGGCCCCGCTGGGTCCGGGGGTCGACGATCATCAGGGTGTCCACCACGCTCAACCCGCGGACGATCACGCCGAAGGCAGTGTGCTTGCCGTTGAGCCCCTTGAACGCCTGTTTGCCGGTAACCAGGAAAAACTGGCTGGTGTTGGTGTTGGGGCCGGCGTTGGCCATGGCGATCACGCCCCGCTCCACCTTCAGGGAGGGCAGCGAGTTGTCGAACTTGTAGCCCAGCGCGGTGTAGAACTCCTCCACCGAGCGGTCGCCAAAAGTCTGCAGCTGTTCCCGGTTGGGAGGCGGAATGATGAAATTGGCCTTCTTCACCGTAATCTTGTCCAGCCCCAGGGCGGTGGCGCTGATCTCGTTGGGATAGTGGTAGGGGCCGTTGCTGATCCCGGGCAGGATGCCACCCTGGGCCATGAAGCCCTCGATCACCCGGTGGAACTTGCTGCCGTCGTAAAGGCCGTTGCGCGCCAGGTTGATGAAGCTGGTCACGGTGTACGGCGCGGCCGCCACGTCAAACTTGATGGTGATCGGGCCCTTGGTGGTGGTGATCACCGCAAAGTATTCTTTGGCCGGATCCACTTCGGGGCCGGCGGGCTTGGAGATCATGCTCCCCGACTTGGCCAGTTTCTCCGCCCCCTCGGGCACACCCGGTGCCGGGCCTTCGCCTGCCGGCGCCGCGCAGCAGACCAGCAGGGCCAGGATGGCGGTCAGGGCGATACGATTGACATGACTGTTGGTATTCATCCTCTGGAACATTCTTCGAAAACTCCTTTTGCTCGAATCACCGCACCCCCGGGTCGTCCGGGGATCGGGTTTGCAATAGCGAAAGACCGGCCCCGGGGCCGGTCCGGACTTTATGCCTCACTCCGCGCCCTGCTTTCCGGCGGGCGTCTCGGGTACCATACCCGGCACGAACCATACCTCACCATCGGCGTTGCCCGCCAGCAAATCCGGCAGGCCGTCATGGTTGAAATCCACCACGCAGGGCACCGGGTCCGGGCCCAGGTAGAGCGTGCCCCGCTCGTAGGTCACCGGCTCGGCGGCCCCGAAGTTGCCCTCACCGGACTGCTGCCCCCTCTGGTTGAGGAAGAGGTAGAGACTGCCCTGGGCCGTCCCCAGCATGATATCCGGCAGAGCGTCCCCGTTCCAGTCGGAAACGGCAAACGGCGCCGCGCCGCCGTCCACCCGGCCGGGGTCGGGAGAGGCGTCGAAAACCACCCGCGCCGGCTCCAGCACGGGGTTGCTGTCCTCGCCCCGGTTGCGGTAGAGCAGTACCTGGCCCGACGCGCTGCCGCAGAGCAGATCCTTGCGCCCGTCTCCGTCCCAGTCCACCACCACCGGGCAGGCATCCTCGCCAAGATCGATCTCCCGCGACCCGCAAGAGAGGTAGTGTCCCTCGTCGTATGCCGGCACAGTGCCGGAGCCCAGGTTGCGGAACAGGGTGAGGTAGCCGATGCCGTCCCCCACCAGCAGGTCCTCCCGGCCGTCGTTGTCCCAGTCCACCGGGAAGGGCGAGGAGAAGCTCTCCACCGCGTTCTCCAGCCGAAGACCGGGCTCGAAGCGCTGCCCCTCCGCTGCCGGATCACGGCGGAAAAGGGTCAGAAAGCCGAAGCGGTCCCCGCAGATGATGTCGTAGAAACCGTCGCCGTCGTAGTCCACTACCCGGGGCACACAGGCCCGGTCCACCACCAGCGGCCGGCCGGTGGTGTCGGTGAGCAACTCGGGGATGCCGAGGGAGAACGGCTCAAAGGGTGTCAGGGAGACCGAAAGGCTGCCGATCGAGCCCTCGGGCACCACCACGGTCTGGATCCGCTCGGCATAGCCGGGCGCGATCACCCGCAGGCGGTGCACCCCGGCAGGAAGATCCTCCAGCTCCAGGGGCGTGGCGCCAAGGTAGCGTCCGCGGTAGGTCAGGCTTCCGTCGATGTAGACGTGGGCCCCGTCCGGGTTGGTGGTCACCGAAAGCGACCCGCCGTTGAGGCCGAACCGCTCGGCGGTTTCCGCCGGAGACTCCTCCACCAGCGAGCCCACCCGGCCGCCCACAATGTTGGAGAGCATACGGTCCATGGCCGAGGCGGGCATGCTCACCCTGCCGCCGCCCACGGCCTGGCCTTCCAGGGTTTTCATCGGCTCACCGGCATCGCCGGCAGCCGGCAGTTCGGGTTGCTCTGCGGGCGGTGGCTCCGGCGTGTCCGGAACCTGGCGGGACTCGATCTCGCAGCTGACACCCTGGACTCCCCACCAGTAGCGGTTGGGCGGGTTGAAGGCCGCGGAGAATGTCAGTGTGTTCAGCCCCTGGTCCGCCACCACGGTGTCGTCCACCCGGAGCACCTGCTCGCGGCTCCACTCCTGGTCGCCGGTGAGCGGCCCGTATGACCGGAGCAGGGTGCCGTTGAGCAGCACCTCCAGTTCGCCGGCGGTATCGATATCCCACAGTTGGAAACGGAGCACCGCGTCCCCGGGAGCGCCGGGGAAAGTGAAGGAGGCCCGCTGTTCGTGCTCCATGTCACCGCCGCCGTCCATCCGGCCCAGCGGCCCGGACCAGGGAAGCGGACGGGCGGGCAGCACGCTGCGCACGCCCCAGATGTAGCGGTGCGGAGGGTTGTAGGTGTTGCGGAAGACCAGCCGGTTGGGCTGGCCGGGCTGCAGCAGGCCACGGGGCAGGACAAGATGCTGGGTCCGGCTCCAGGCGTCGTCGGAAACGCCGGGCCCCAGCGTCCGCACCACAGAGCCGTTGAGGCTGATCTCCAGCTCGCCGGGGGAATCGATGTCATAGGCCTGAAAGGTGATCACCTGATCGGCGGAACCCTCGGGGGTGAACTGGTAGGCCACACTGGAGACGTTGCCCGCGGGCAGGCCCCGGGCGTTGCCGTAGGCCCGGAGGCTGGGCAACGGGATGGCCTGGCCCACCGCCACCCGGTTCACCCCCCAGAGGAGGTTCTGCCGCGGTTCCTCGGGATTCCAGAAACAGACCGTATTGGGCCGCCCGGCCAGCAGCAATTCTGCCGGAATGGTCCGGGACCGCAGGGAACTCCAGTTGTTGTTTCCCGGCACGGGGTCGGCCTGGGCCATTCGCCTGCCGTTGACCAGGATTTCCACCTCGCCCCGATAGTCCACGTCGAAAAGCCGGTAGGTCAGCACCGTGTCGGTTAAACCGGGCTCGGGGGTGAAGCGGAAGACCGCGGCCGGGATCTCCGGCGCGCCCACCTCCAGGTCGCCGGCCACCATCTCGCCGGCGGGGAGCGGCAGGGCATCGGCGGCGAGGATATCCACACCCCAGGGGTAGCGCTGGCCCGGTGGAGCGTTGTTGCGAAACACCAGCACGCCCCGACGGCCGGCCAACCGCTCCGCCGAAATCGGCGCTGAAAGAACCTCACCCCACTGCTCGTTACCGGTGGGCGGGATGGTGATCAGTGGTTTTCCATCCAGCAGCAGATCCAGTTCACCGGGGTAGTCCACGTCCCAGACGCGGAAGGTGATCACCCGTTCACGCCCCGGCTCCGCCGGCCCCACCGGGAAAGCCAGCATGGGCGACCAGGAGTCGAAAGCCCGGGTGAACCGTACCTGCAGCTGTTCGGGAAATCCCCGTTCCGGCGAGGCCGGCACGGCCATGGCTGAGGGGCAGGTATAGGCCAGGCAGAGCAGCGCGGCGATCACCGCCAAGCCGGGCAGCCGCTCCATACCGCGACCCCGCTTCACGCGCTGCGGGCGGTGCCTGTGGTACACGATTTTCACGTCAGCCATGCTCTCATACTCGAACAGCGTTCCGACGCTGTCACCCGGTGAAACCACCAATTCTTCCTGACGATGAGTAAGTACAAAGTCAAGTTTGCCCCGATTCGGCATCCGGTGCAAGCCGCAGCGCCACCAGGACCGTGACAAAACCATGACAAAATCAGTCAATTATTCCTGGCGAACCGGCTACAATAAACCTATATATGAAAACAGCCGCACCAAATGCCTTGCCAGAAAACCGAGTACTGATTCACGCGGGGTGGTAAGCTTTTTATAAGCCTTGCCTGCCGCCCAGGATGGGGGCCACCCATGAACAGGCATCCTGCACCACCGACCGGAATTTCTCGCAACAGACTCATCATCGTCGCGGCAACGGTCTGCCTGCTGCTCACCGCACCGGCCCTTGCCGGCAGTGACATTCCACTGATGGAAGTCCCGGGCGGAATGGGCTCGGTGAGCCGATTGCTGGGTCATGCCACGGAAACAACGGACGGCTTTGCCCGCAGCGTCAACCGTATCCTCCTCGAGGTGGTCCGGCCGGACAACGACTGGCAGGAGCACGAGGAGCGTGCCCTGCTCTCCGCCTACATCACCACCGTCCGCGAACTGGAGGCGAGCTACGGGCCGCGTATCGAACTCTCACCCGCCACCGGCCAGGGCCGGCGCGAGTTCACCCGGCTGGCCGCCCTCTGCGGTTATGCGGTACATCGCAAACGGGGCCGGCTGGTCTGTACCCAGCGCGGCGGCCCCAACCCGCTGCACCGTCGCCGCACCGCACTGGCCCTGGGCTGGGACCTGGCCGGCGAAGCGGAAAAACTGGACGCCGGCGAGACGGTGGTGCTGGAGTTTAAAAATGATCAGGCCAAAGCGCCTCTCGACTTCACCACCTGGGCCTCGATCACCGGACGGCCGGTGGACAGCAGCACGGCGTTCCTGGAACTGGCCCGTGACCAGCGGCTGGGACTGGTGATCGAGGGGCTGCACCAGGTGACCGACGAGACCGGGGACTTCTTCCGCAACGGGCAGCTTACCTGGGTCTATGACGATGCCCCCGCCCCCTTCTACCGCTACTCCGCCCAGCTGGAGTTGCGGCAGGGGTCGCTGGTGGTGCCCGGCGGCAGCGGCGCCGAGTCAGGCTGGTCCGAACTGCTGGGGGTTCCGGTATCCGATACCGTCCCCTTCATCCGCGCCCTGCTCTGCACGGAAGACGCCCGGGGAGCCTACCTCTGGCAGCTGCTCTCCACGGTTCCCCCCGAGGTGCTGGACGAACTGGCCTCCACCGGTCTGGACCAGGCACCGTCCTGGACGGTGCGGCTGGAGAAGATGTACCAGCGGCTGGGTGAGGAATCGGACCGGTTGGCCTTTGCCCGGCCGCGGGCCCCCGGCTTTGGTATCGGCGACTGGGAGGTGCTGGGGCTGGTCTTCCCTGAAGGGCCCGGAGAGGAGTGGGACGGTGAGGAGCCCATCGCCAGGATCGTTCGCGCCTCGGGTTTTGCCGCCGGCTGCTCCGGCCAGGGGCTGCTCACCGACACCCGGGCTGATCTGCCGCTGCTGCTGCAGGCTGAAGACCGGACACCAATGGCCCTCCACACCCTGGAGAGCCTCTGCATCTCCGACCCGCTGCTGCTGCGCGATTACCTGGAGCTGGTGGACCAGATGGACCGCCGCACCTCGGCCCGCGGCAAGCCGTGGCCGGCGGAGAACTTCCAGGGCGGAGTGGTGCTGCTGCGGATCCTCGCCGAAGCCGGCTGGGTGGGACATGCCTTCATCGAAGACCGGTTGCGGGACTGGGTCGACATCCACCGCCAGGCGGCACGGCCGGAGGAGGTCGGCTCGGCCCAGCTGCAGTGGCTGGCCGGTCTGCTCACCGATCTCCCTGCCATCAGCGACGATGCACCGGGCCGCGGTGAACGGGAACGGGCCTTCATCGCCTCGCTGATCAGACGTCGCGACCCCCAGGCCTTCCACTGGCGTGGCCTCGACTACCGGGGTGAGCGGGGCCGGGACCTGGCGGCTACCATGGCCCGCAGGATGGTGGACCAGCGGATTCCCTGCCCCGACCAGGTGGTGGAGATCGCCGCCCAGCTGTCCCGGTTGTCCGAGGCCTGCCGCACGGGAGATCTGGAGCGATCCCGGCGCATCGCCACGACCCTGGGCAGCCGCATCTCCGCCCTGCCCTACCCCCATTCTGAACCGCTGCCGGGACAGCCGAACACCGACGCCAGTCTGCTGCCCCTGGAGCGGAAAAAAATACTCAAACGGCTCACCGCCATCCGTGAAAACCGCGACCCCGGACGTCTGAGAGCCATGGCCCGGGCGGCGGAAGCGGCGGCGCGAATGATGGGCCCGGAGATCCGGCCGCTGTTCATCTGTCCGGCCTACCTCGAGGCCATGGGCGAGAAGGACCACTTCCTCTTTGCCGACCGGAACCTGATCCGGCGGCACGCGGTCAGTTCCGCCTGGGGGACCAAAGACCACCCGGTGACCCCGTGGCGCGCGGCCACGGTGATCCCGGCGGCGCACTCCGATCACGGAACCCACATTGCCGGCCACCTCACCGGCGTTCCGGCGGCCATGGCCGCGGTGCTCTCGGTGGGCAGCGATTCGGCGGCCGGGACCAGCAGGGCGTTCGCCCGTCTGGAACCGGCGTGGTACGAGAACGCGGTGACCACACCCTGGCACCGGATCACGCCCGAGCTGTCGCGCTTTGTCTCCGCGGCCCTGGTGGCCGGGGACCAGCTGATCAACAACGCCCTGGCCGATGGCGGGGCCAGCCAGGCGCTGAACCCGGTGCGCCTCTTCGTCCCCCCGGCCCGCCTGCAGCAGGAGGCCCGGCGGCTTCGCGAGGGCGACAACGGAACATCGCTGATCTCCACCAGCGAGCGCTTCATGGCCGGCCTGGCCGTGGCGGAGAACGGCCCGCTCACCGCGGCGGTCTGGGGCATCCCCACCGGCCTCTGCCAGGAACTGGAAACTTCACGCGTGCTGCTGGGCAGCGACTGGCGGCGGCTGGTGGACGAGGCCGGCGCCCCCACCCCGGCGATCAACGGCCGGGGCCGGGCCTGGGTGGGCTACTGGCCGTCGTATGAATCCCTGGTGCGCAACGGCCCGGTGGAGCGGCTCCGGGAGCGACAGCTGATCGACCTTCGACTATTGGTGATCGACTACCTGGGCCGCAACCACCTGCCCGGCGAGGTGGGTGCCGACCTGTTCACCGATCTCCTCTTTGCCGTGCCGCGGGAACTGCTGATGGAAACGGCCCGTGACTGGGAAGGATTCCTCGCCTGGACCGCCATGCAGGATGAAAAGAGCTTCGACGAAAGGATGAGAAAATGTTTCGCCTCCGGACGTTATTTTGCGCAGCTCTAGCCATCGCCGCCCTGTCCATTCCGGTCGGTGCCGGCAACCTGGTGCAGTTCATCTCACCGCAACCCGGTGATCTGGTCACCGGAATGACCCAGATCCAGCTGGCGGTGATCAACGGCACTCGGCACATCGAACGGGTGGACCTCTATGTACGGGGCCGGCTGATCGGCACCGCCTTCCCCCCCGAGTGGTCCCTGACCTGGGATGCACCCACCAACGTTTCGGCCGACGGCATCGACGCCGTTGTCTACGAGGACGGGTCGATGGTGGGCAAGGTGCGTCTGGACACCCGCGAGTTCTACTTCGGCGAGTCGATCAACATCTCGGCGGTGCAACTCTACCCGGTGGTGGTGGATCGCCGGGGCCGCTACATCAAAAACCTCTCGGCCGACGACTTTCGCATCTACGACCAGGGGCAGCCGGTGGAGATAGAACATTTCGCCACCGAGGCCACCAGCCTGAGCATCGCCGTGGTGCTGGACAAGAGCAACAGCATGTCAAAGAAAATCGGCGTGGTGCAGAACGCCTCCTGCGGCTTCGTGGACAAGCTGGGCGAGGAGGACGAAGTGTCGGTCTACGCCTTCAACCAGCAGCTGGAGCGGATCATCTCCCCCACCCGGCTCCGCGGTCCGGTGAAACGCGGGATCCGCACCCTGGAGGCCGGCGGGGGCACCGCTCTCTTCGATGCCCTGATCCGGGTGCTGGACGATATGGAGGGGGTTACCGGCCGCAAGGCGATCTTCCTCTTCTCCGACGGCCTGGACGAATTGAGCCTGGCCGGCCTGGAGATGGTGATCGACGCCGCCCGTGACCACCGGGCGATCATCTACACCGTGGGCGCGGGACAGGACGAGCGCAGCGCGCGGGCGCGCATGGACCTGCGCATGCTGGCCGAGGAGACCGGCGGCGAAGTCCACTTCATCGAGCGTTTCGAGGAACTGCCCACCGTCTTTGACGCCATCCTCGACCACCTGCGCTCGCAGTATGTGCTCAGCTACCGGCCCAGCCCGGGCCCTCCCGGGACCCGCTCGCTGGAGATCCGCTGCGACAAGCGCTCCTATCGCGTGCGCTGCCGCAAAAGCTACTACCACCAGGGGTCGTGAGGCTCAAAATTCCCAGTTCACGCCGAACGAGGGGATGATGCCCAGCCAGTTTTCTGTCTCGAACACCACATCCACCGTGCCGTCGGCCTGCTCGATGTACTCCGGGTCGGTGATGTTGATCCCGCGGGGGTTCTCCCGGTTGTAAATGTTCATGATATCGATGAAGAAGATCAACCGGCCGATGCGGATCGGGGTGGCCCGGCTGATCCGGACATCCAGCCGGTGGTAATCGTCCAGGCGTTCCCCGTAGAAGGGGCCCACGGTGTAGGCCAACTCCCCGGAACCATCGAGAGTGTCCACCAGCTCAGCCGACACCACGGTGGTGGGCCAGCCACTGTGCCAGGTCCAGAGCCCGGTGAGGGTCCACTTCTCGTTGGGCCGCCAGCTGCCGCTGACGGTGAAGGCGTGGGGCTGGTCGATGTATCGCGGCACGAACTCGCCGTCCAGCTCGTCCTCGATGGAGGAAATGGTGTAACTCAGCCACCAGCTGAACGGCCCGGCCCCGCGGCTGCCCAGGAAGAGTTCAACGCCCCGGGCCTTGACGCTTTCCGGCTCCAGACGCACCAGGCCGGTGGCCACCTCGGGCGCCGGGTGAAATGGGTCGAAGATGGTTTCGTAGCGGGGGCGGGGATCGGCCACCTGGCGCCAGTAGGCGTCGATCCGCAGATGTATCTTGTGCAGGAGGTCGGCGTCATATCCCGCGGTCCACTGCTCGGCCAGCTGCGAGCGGTAGAATTCGAAATCGCCAAAAGGCACGTTCAGTTCGTGGGGCCGCATGGTCTGGTAGTAGTGGCCATAGCCGGCGCGCACCAGGCCCCCGGCGCCCAGATCGTAGACCAGGTTGACCCGCGGGCTGAGATCGCTGTCCTCGGTGAGGGACTGGGCATCGTAGCGCACCCCCAGTTCGGCGGTGAAGCTGCGGCCCAGACGGAAACGGTCGGCCAGGTAGACAGCGTATTGTTCGGCGGTGTAGTCCTCGTTGAATGACGTGACCCCGGTCCCGGGCTCGAATCGGGGGTCGTCGATGGGATCCTGCACCTGGAAGGTGTTGAGGTAGTCGTAAGTCGCATCATAGCGCCTGGCCTCGAAACCCCAGCGGAGATACTGCCGCCCGGACAGTTCGAACTGCCAGCCCTGGCGCAGGCTGAGCAGGTTCAGGTCCCGGTCGTCGTTGAGGTCGATCCCCTCTTCCGGGTCGACATAGAGGATGTAGCGGTCGGTGGTTACCTGGCCCAGGGAGAGCGTGGTGTCGACAAAGGTCCGAGCCCCGACGATCCACTGGTGGTCCAGCCAGACATAGCGGCTACCGTACCCGGTCTCCGCCTCGCTGTATTCCTCAGCGCTGTCCTCCTCCTCGAAGACTAGGCTGTCATCCGCAGCCAGCACGTTCAGCGCCAGCCGGTGCTCCTGGTTGAGGTTGTAGGCCAGCTTGAAGAACCCGTCCCAGTATTTCGGGTCGGGTGGATCGTCGTCATCGCCGTCCGAGGCCATACCGAGAATCACATCGAGATACCCGCGGCGCAGCGAGCCGAGCCAGCTCCCCTTTCCCTCGCCCCAGGTCCCGGAGGTGAACCCCCAGGCATTGGTGAAGCTGATGCCGATGCTGTGCAGGTTCTCCACCGGTTCCGTCGAATTCATCTCCAGCAGCGCGGTCATCCGGTCGCCGAAATCGGCCGGGAATCCGCCGGGGGTGAGGTCCACGCCGCCGATCACCTGGGGGTCGAGGATGCTGAACACCCCCTGGAAGTCCTTGAGGTGGAACGGCTCGAAGAGTTCCTGCCCGTCCAGCAGGACCAGGATCTCGTCGTGCAGGCCACCGCGCACGCTGAAGCGGGAGGAGATGTCCCCGGAAGCGGCACCGGGCAGTGCCGTGATCGCCCGGTAGAGATCGTCACCGAAGTGGGGCATGGTCATGATCTCCTCCCGGTCCAATGACACCGCCGAGACCGGGTCCTCACGGAGGATGGAGGCGGTGGAGGTGACCACGATCTCCTTCAGCGGCACCTCCACCCGGCCCAACTGGATGGTAATCTCCGCCGTGCTTCCAACGGTCACGATCACGCCTTCCGCAACACCCACCGAAAACCCCGAGAGGTGGGCTTCCACCCGCCACTCACCCGCCGGCACGTCGCTTATCTCAAAGCGCCCGTCCCGGCCGGTGACGGATTCGTGCCCCGACTGGGGTATGTGAACCCGCACACCGCCCACCGGCTGGCCGTCTTCGTCGATGACCGATCCGCCGATGGTGCCGGTGAAGGATGGAGGGGGAGGGTCGTCCGCGGCCAGCGCATCGCTGCCCGGGGCAAAACAGAGCCCGGTGAGCAGGAGAAGCAGGACAGGAAGAAATCGCAATGACGTGAGCCGGAGGCCGAAGAGTTGTATGCCTGAGCGGGACCTGTTCCTCTCATGCTGCAGCATCGGTCGGCTCCTTTTTCCTGAAAAGGGCTTGGACGGTATATGACCCTATTCGCTGTACAAGGAGAATTCAGTTGCGTATTTGAATACTACATTACTTGACATTCATTGATTATAGAAACGGATGTAGAAACAGATTCGTTCGAATATGAATTGTCATTCTGATCGACTGCGCAAAAAATCGGCCCCGCCATCCTGGTGGATGACGGGGCCTCAAAGCTCTTCAGCACTCGAACCTGGCTAGAAGGTCCAGCTCAGCTGGACACTGAGAATATCGACATAGGCCTTATATTCGCCGTGAATAGCCCCGCGGGTCACTTCCTCGGGCACAGTGCCTTCCTTGTGGATCCCCGCATTGGAGACAAAGATGTGGGCGTAGCCGCCACTCAGGGCAAAGGCATCGTTGATGGTGTAGGTCGTGCCGAGGGTCAGCCACCAGCGGTCGTTGCCCGGCACCCGCACCGTGCGCAGGGCCGCGTTGGGGATGGGTGACTGGTCATAGGCGCCGCCGAAACGGAAGAGCCACTTTTCGCTGGGGTCGTAGTTGAACCCCATGGCCATGCGCCAGGCGTCGTTCCAGTCGAGGGTGGTCACGTTGTCGCTGGCCCCACTCTCGAACTGGATGCGCAGTTCCTCGACACAGCTCCAGCCGGTCCAGGTCGCATCCGCCATAATCGCCCATTCGTCGGTGAGTTCGTGGAAGATGCTGGCCGAGGCATTCTGGGGCACCGTGATCTCAGCCGCGGCCGGACCGTCCACCAGGCCGGCCAGACCGGCGAGGATGTCGGTATAGGCATTGGGAGAGCTGAAGTCGGCGTCCCCCTCCAGGTCGTAGTCGATCTCCGAACGATAGGAAAGACCGTAGCGGGTCCCCTCGGTCTGCTCGAAGAGGAAACCGAGGTTCCAACCGTACCCGTAGTCATCGGCCTCAATTGTGACAAACCCGTCATCACCCTGGGGGGTCAGCGGCAGGCCGGCGCCCAGGATGGCGTTGATCGTGCCGTAGTCGATGGCGTTGCTGAAGGTCCCATCCATACTCTGGACGTTTATGCCCAGCCCCATGGAAAACTTGTCGGTGAACTTCCAGGCCACGGTGGGATTGATGTTGAGCGTCATCACCTCGGAGTCCACACCGTGGTAGCGACCCTTCCAGTCTTCCTCGTACTTGGTGGCCAGACCGAAGGGCACGCTCACACCGAGACCGAGAAAGAGCTTCTCGTTTATCTGCCCGGCCCACCAGATATTGGGAACGAGCGTGAGGTCGCCGGCATTTCCCCCGTCACTGCCGGTGAGCGGGATCTCCGCACCCAGCAGGGGGGTGAGGGTGGAGCCGTGATCCTCGAATTTTGTTGACGGAATGATGGCGTGGAGGCCCACCTCAATGTTCTGCCCCTTGAGCCGGGTCAGGCCCGCCGGGTTGAAGAAGATGGTGGTGGCGTCCTCGGCCACCGCCGCACCGCCGGCAAAGGCGTTGCCCAACCCCCTCACGCCCTGCTCGATCAGCGCGAAACCGGAAGCGCGGGCATCCAGCGCGCTGCCCCCCGCCATCAGGGCCGTAATGGTGACGATCAGAGCCAATTTGCAGGTAAACGTTCCTCTCGACATTGTTCCCCCCTTAATTGTTAAGTTATTAATGATTACCTCACAATACCACCGCATCGTGCATTCTTCTGTAATCGCACGATACGGCATTCCGGGTCGCCGTCGATAAAAATAGACTGAAAACTGGGACTACTTAAACCAGAATTGCTCTGAAATTTAGATGAAACGGGCATTTATGTCAAGCGGGCGGGCCTCCCCGGCGGCACGGATTACCGTGGCGACACCGGGGAACGTGGGATACCGTCTCCGGGGCTACTTCTGCTTCCACTCCCCGTTGGGCATCTGGATCCAGTCGCCGGGCCTGGCATCCCCCCGCAGAGTGACGGCGTAGGTCTCCTTGATTCGCGGCACTTGGGAAAGATCCACGTTTTTCGCGGCGGCGATCTCCTTGAACAGCTGCTCCCGGTCCCGGTTCTCGTCCTTGATCAACCGCTGGACCTCGGCCCGCTGCTTGAGATCATTGATCGACTGCAAATTGCGGGGGACCAGCAGTGCGTCCTTGCCCTCGCCGATCACACCCATGCCCTTGAACTTCCTCAGATCGGGCAGGCGGGCAGCGCGGGAGTCGATGATCCGCCGGATCGCCGGGTTGGTGATCTCGGGCCGCGACACCTCGTCGGCATAGGCCGGGGTCACACCCAACAGGAGGTCGAAGAGACCGGCGGAGCTGGGGGCGGCCTCGCCTTCCCCGGCCGCCGGCACCGCGTCCGGCTCGCCCTCGCCCTGCTCCGCCGTGGCCGCCTCGGCGGCCTTCAGTGCCACCTCCTCCTCGATCTGCTCCGAGATGTCCTTGATCGCCGCTTCCGGAAAGTACACGTTGATGGTGACACAGGCGATGACGAACAGAGCGGCCAGGCCGGTGAACGTCATGAGGGTCATTCTGGTTCTCATGGGATGTCTCCTTCTCATCAAGTGGAATATGGTGAGTATACCCGATTCTTCTGCAAATGGTGTCTCAGCGTTCCCTGCCGTCCCCGCCGGTGCTGGTCACCGATTCCGAGAAATCGATGGACTGGAACCGGGCCAGCATGGTGCTGAAGGAGACCGTCTTGCCCGGCTCGGCATTGACCACGTCGATACGGAACGGCAGCCGGCCTTTGAGGAACAGTTCCTTGTCGCCACGGCTCTCGGTGCCGCGGAGATAGAACATGTCCTTTTCCAGACGCATCTTCACACCCAGTTGCTCGTAAGTGTAGCGGTCGAGCAGGGAGTGGAGCCCGCGGTCAAAGACCGTGATCCGGCCGCCGGTGCCGACGATGGCGATATTGTTTATCGCCTTGACATTTATGGTCTGGGCCACTCCCTTGCGCGGCACGGTGCGCATCTCCGCCCGGAACCCCACCGGCGTGCCGGCAAAGAGCCGGCAGTTGCTGACCCGCCCCTCGAGAATACCGCTGATCGCCCCGAAGTCGAATGTCCGGGTGACCTGGACCAGGTCGATCTCGCTGAACTCGGCGGAAAAGGAGAGGCGGGGATAGCGGGAGAGCACCTCCTCGCCGGAGATATCGCTGATGATCACCTTCCCGCCAAACAGTGCCATCTCACCGCCACCGTCCACCCGCAAACGGGTGGGCGAAAGCTCCACCCGAGGCAGGTGCCCGTCCAGTTCGCCCTCGAACAGGGGCCAGTCCATCGCCCGGCTCAGTTCTCCCAGCTGCAGCCCGTCGATGGTCAACCCGGTCTCCAGGTAGCGGCTGTGGCCCAGCAGCCCGGCCAGGGTCAGCCGCTGGAAGGTGACCGTGCCGCCCAGCAGCGGCAAACTCTGCGAGGCCTCGAGGCTCACCGTGTCCCCCTGGACCACCAGGTCGGAGTCGGTCCGCTGAACGGTGACGGCGTCGAGCTTCAGCTCGTCAAAACCCATCCGCCCGTGCCGGGCAGCGCCGTCCACCGGCCTCACCCCGTCTTCCCCGGGCGGCCCCCAGACCAGGTCCAGCGGCAACTCCAGGTCCAGACCCCGCACCGCCATGGTCCGTTCCTCGCCGGTGAGGTCCAGGCCGTCCAGACGCACCCGGCCCTGGAGCGCGGCGCCCTCACCGTCCAGGTGTCCCTCGGCAAACACGTTGATGCGGCCGCCGGCGTCCAGACGCACCAGCAGCGGCAGCGAATCCCCCAGCGGCCGCCGGACGCAGCTCTCATAGGCCGAGGCCAGGTCATCCACCCCCAGGCTGGCCGAGAACCGGCGGTCAGGCTCTTCGCTGCCGGAGAAGGATGCCCGGAGGCGAAGTCCGGGGACCGGCTGCAGGTCGCCCTCGGCCCACCAGTGGCCGGCGCGATCCCCCTCTCCTTCCAGACCGGCGGCCAGACTGACCTGCGGCTCCAGCTCCCCGAAGTCGCCAAAGAGTGAGTCCCAGAGCAGCTGGAAGCCGCCGGCGGTAGTGGAAGCCTCCACCCGCAGGGAGCTGTCGGCACCGGCTTCCGCCTGCACCTGCCAGCTGGAGGCCAGGCCCTGAACCGCCCGGGCACCATCTTCCGAGGCGAACCAGGCCTGACCCATCTCCATGGTCCCGGCAGCTGTCCAGCCGTCCTTCTCGGAGTAGGCGGCATCTCCCCTGCCGCTGAGGGTGGCCTCCAGTTCGTATCCCGGCAGCAGTTCCCCGGTGAGGGGCACCAGTGCCCGGCGGATGGCCGGCAGATCAGCCTGGTCGAGACGCAGCGCCGCAGTGACCTGGGGCTCCTCGTCCGGGTTCCAGCGGCCATCGCCGGAGATCGTGACCAGATCGCCCCATGTTGCCGTCCCGATTTCGAACCGGCCCTGGAGCGATACGGGATCGATCCAGCCCGAACCTGACAGGATCAGGGGCAACACTGACAATGGCTTCGGTTGGAGATCGCCGCCGAGGCGCACACCGGGGAAGCGCAGGTTGTTCCGTTCTTCGAAGCGGAAGTCCGCAGCCAGCGTCCCCCCGTTCAACGTCAGCGGGCAGGCCTGCCCACGGGCCGATTCGAGGCAGAAGTCCACGCCGTCCACATCCACCGTCCCCTCCACCAGCGGCTCGTCCAGGGTTCCGCTGATCCGGCCGGCCGCCCGTGGCAGGCCGTCAAGCCGATACCGTTTCGATATGTTGAAACCAAAACCGGTTGCCGCCAGCCGGCGGAGGTCCGGGATGGACGGCCCGGTCCAGTTCCACTCCGCTGCCAGCCGGTTCTCCGAGGCACCGCCCAGCATCAACGATCCATCGGCGTGCAGGTCACCGGCCGATGCCGAGGTGAGCAGGGCCCGACCGGCGGTGAGCCAGTCGCCCGATTCCGTAACCTGCTCCAGAGTGCCCTGGTAGGTCAGGTCCAGCGGGCAGAGGCTGTCCAGTTGCCATTTGTCTCCGTCCGGCCTGTTCTGGCCACCCCGGAGCAGCGTCAGTGCTTCGGCCCGTGCCTCAAGACGGCAGAGCGGAGCCCCTCCGGTCGGCGCCCGCTCGAGGGTCAGCTCGGCCCGGCCCCCGCCCGTCACCCCTTCGGGCGCCAGGCCCAGGGCGAACAACAGCCGGACCGGGTCGCCGGTTTCCACGGTAGCGTTTTCAATCCGCATGTCCCTGCCGTCAGCCGCCATGCCCCCTTCGATGACCAGAGAGGCCAGTCCGGGCGCATCCGCATCAACGGTGTAGAGCCACGCCCCGTCCGAACCCTCCAGAAGGCGCAGGCTGAAGCCGGGAAATGCCAGCGGCTGGCGGTCCGGGTCACGGAATCCGATTTCGCCCCCGGCCCTGGCCTGGAGCGTGGCCGCAGCATCCGGAGGGTCGAACCGCACATCGATCTCCACGTCCGCCACCGGGCGGTGGAGATCGAGGGGCGTGTCTTCGACAAACCCGGCCACGTCCTCGGCCCCGGCCAGAAAGGAGAGCAGCGGGACCAGGGCCAGCTGCCCAGCCCGCAGTCGCACCTCACCACCAAGCCCCTGCCCCAGACCGGTGACCTCGCCGCTCACCTCGAACCGGCTCTCGCCCTCCCCGCCCAGCACAACGAGACGGCCGCCGGAGATCCCCAGCCGCCCCACCTCCACACTGGCCGGTTCCTCTCGGTCCGGCGGCGGCTCTTCACTCCCCCGCACCACGGCCACGACACCCTCCAGGACAAGCTCCTCGAAGCGGTTGTCGAGAATATCCCCAAGGCTGCCGGTGACGATGAGCCGCTCCACTTCCAGCGATTCGAGCCAGGTGTATGAGTGTGCCCGACGCAGGTGGAGATCGTGGAGGATAAAGGTCCGCCGGTCATGCAGTTCCAGCCGGCCCAGATCGACATTGGCGTCCAGGGCCCGGGCCAGTGCCGACCGGACCTGGCGGCGGGGCCAGTCGCGGGCCAGCCAGACGGTGAGGGCCGCCGCCAGCACCATGGCCAGGACGATCCAGATCAGGATGCGGTACCGCTTTTTCATCGGACGATTCCGATTGGTGGTGAAAAAAATGGGGTCAGGTACTTTTCATTTTCATTGCCGCGCTATCCTGAAGAGATGAAAATGAAAAGTACCTGACCCCATTTTTTTCATCATTGCTCCGCCGAGGGGCAGATATCGGCAAGAGTACACTGGCCGCATTTCGGTTTGCGTGAGGGGCAGACAGCGCGGCCATGGTCGATGAGCAGGTGGCTGAGCAGGGTCCAGTCCTTGCGGGGAAACAGGGGCATCAGGTCCTGTTCGATCTTCTCCGGGCTGCTCTGGCTGCTGAACCCCAGGCGGCCGCTGAGCCGCTTGACGTGGGTGTCCACCACCACACCAATGTTCTTGCCGAAGGCGTTGCCCAGCACCACGTTGGCGGTCTTTCTCGCCACCCCCCGGAAAGCGGTGAGTTCCTCCATGGTCCGGGGTACCTCGCCACCGTGCTGCTCGACGATGGCCCGGCTGCAGGCGATCAGCGAAGCCGCCTTGTTGCGGTAGAAACCGGTGGGACGGATCAGTGCCTCCAGTTTTTCCTGATCGGCCCGGGCCATGGCCGGCGCGTCGGGGTAGGCCGCAAAGAGGGCCGGGGTCACCTTGTTCACCATCACGTCGGTGCACTGGGCGGAGAGGATGGTGGCCGCCAGCAGACGGAAGGGGCCGTCGTGGACCAGACCGCAGGCGGAATCGGGATAGGCCTTTTTCAACCGCCGCAGGGCCAGGCTGGCGCGGCGGTCTGCCGGGGAACCGCTGTGGGTCTTCGGTTTACGTGCGGCCATGCTCACCCGAGGATCGAATAGCCGCCGTCCACGATAATGGTCTGGCCCACGATCTGGTCGGTGCAGCGGTTGCAGAGAAAGAGGATCACGTCGGCCACGTCATCGGGGGTGGTGAGCCGGCCGGACGGAGTTCGCTCCTTGGCACTCCCGATCAGCTCGTCCCGGTTGGGGAAATGCTTCAGCGCATCGGTGTCCACCACACCGGCGGAGACGCAGTTGACCCGCACGCCCCTGGGGGCCAGTTCCACGGCCAGGTGGCGGACCAGCGACTCCAGTGCGGCCTTGGAAGCACCCACCGCCGTGTAGTTGGGCAGGGCGCGGATGGCACCGAGGGAGGAGACGGCAATGATGTGGCCCCGGCGGCCTTCCATCAGCGGCACGGCATGACGGGCCAGGGGGATCATGGTGCCGGCGTTGATATCCATGGTCCAGTGCCAGTGGCGCTCGGTGAGTTCCAGGGCCGGTTTGAGCACCCCCGAAGCGGCGTTGGAGACCAGGATGTCCAGCTGGCCGAACTCCTCCCTGATCTGCCGGAACATGTCGGCCACGGCCTTCTCGTTGGCCACGTTGGCCTTGACGATCAGGGCCTTCATCCCGGCCGCCCTGACTTCCTCGGCCACTTCCTCGGCGGCCTTGCGCTGACGAAAGTAATTGACCACGATATGGCAATTGGCCTTGGCCAACCGCACGGCGATGGCGCGGCCGATCCCCCGGCTGCCGCCGGTGATCAGGGCCACCCGGCCGTGCTGGTGCAGCCCGCACCCCCCGCTTTCGCAATCCCTGGATACTGATTTCACCTGCCACCCCCTTGAGATCACCCGGACCACCGCTGCCGATATCCGTCCGGTATTCTGTTCTATATGTAACGTACGTATGGATTGGCACCCCTATTGTAGCCGATTTACCGCTGGATGCCAGCCTGCCGGAGGGAAGAAACCAGGGCTCAAAATCTCTTGACAGGGGCAGGACCCTTCAGTATTCTTAGCCGTCTAAAATAATGTTTGGGGGGTCTAAGTCGGGGACAATCCGGCCGATAAGTAAAGAGAGTCGGATATGTCACCAACGGAGGAGCCGGGATGAAAGGGCGTCGTCAAAAGCACCAGCGCGGCGGCTGCGGCAAGGGGCTGAAAGGTCCCGATATCCCGCTCGATACGATCCGGGTTTCCCAGGAAGCGGTGATCACCTCTTTCGACGCCCTCAACGGCGAGGCCGCACGGCTTCGCGACCTGGGGATTCGGGAGGGAAGCCGGGTGCGCATCATCCTCAGCAGCCCTAACCAGATGATCGTGGCCGTTGACCAGGCGCGTGTCGGGCTGCCCAAGAAGGTGGCCAGCCTGGTGCTGGTGCGCCAGGTCACACCGGCCTGATCCCCCGCCCGCCTGTATAGACCGGTTTCACCACGAAACAGGAAGATGTTCGACAAACCCAACCGGCCCAGGGACCAGCACACCGGCAGCGACGTGCCGCCCGGTACCGATACCGCCCGGGAGGGGGGCGCCTTTCTGGTGGCCATCGCCGGGAACCCCAACGTGGGCAAGACCACGGTCTTCAACCAGCTCACCGGTATGCGGCAGAAGGTGGGCAATTACCCTGGAATTACCGTCGAACGAAAGACCGGTTACCTCACCGCCCCGGACGGCCGGCGGATCGAGGTGGTTGACGTGCCCGGCACGTACAACCTCCACCCCAAGGCGCTGGACGAAGAGGTGGCCTACCGGGTGCTCATCGGGGCCATCGAAGGGGGCCGGGCGCCCGATCTGGCGGTCTGTGTCGTGGACGCGGCCAACCTGGAGCGAAACCTCTACCTCGTCTGCCAGATCCTCGACCTCGGGTTGCCCACCGTGGTGGCGCTGAACATGATGGACGCGGCCGAAGGGGCCGGGCTGAAGATCAACGTGGAGCGGTTGAGCCGTGAACTGCGGGTTCCGGTGATTCCCATGGTGGCCTCCAGGGGAACCGGTATTGCCGAGTTGAAAGATGCGGTGACCGGGTCGCCGCCGGCCTGCCCGCCACGGCGGTGGCACCTGGAACCGCAGGTGCAGCAGGAGGTCGATGCCCTGGCCGACCGCCTGGGCCGCGAGCTGCCCGATCTGACCGAACCCCAGCGTTTTGTCGACGCGTTGCGCGCGGTGGCCCACGAGGGGGCCGCCTTCTTCGAGACCCACCACGACCAGGCCTTCTGGGAAGAGGTGAAGCGGGCCCGCGCCCGGCTGGAACAGGCCGGGGTGGCCTTTGAGCAGGCCGGGGTCAGCGGCCGCTACGCCTGGCTGTCACCGCTGGTCAGCAAGGTGGTCCGTCACCGCCGCGCCCCACGGCTCACCGGCAGCGACCGGGTGGACGCGGTGGTGACCCACCCGGTGGCGGGGCCGCTGATCTTCCTCCTGCTGCTGATGCTGATCTTCCAGTCGGTGTTCACCGCCGCCGTGCCGTTGATGGACGGCATCGATTTCGGGGTGAGCGCCATCAGCGAGTGGCTGGAACGGGTCCTCCCCGCCGGCATGCTGACCAGTCTGCTGGTGGACGGGGTGGTGGCCGGATTCGGAGCGGTGGTGATCTTCCTGCCCCAGATTCTGATCCTCTTCTTCTTCCTCGGACTGATGGAGGACAGCGGCTACATGGCCCGGGCCGCCTTTATCATGGATCGGCTGATGCGGCGGTTCGGGATGAGCGGCCGCTCGGTGGTCCCCCTGGTCAGCTCCTTTGCCTGCGCCGTGCCGGGGATCATGGCCACCCGGAACATCGAAAACCACCGCGACCGGCTGGTGACCATCCTGGTGGCGCCGCTGCTCACCTGCTCGGCTCGCCTGCCGGTCTACACGCTGCTCATCGGCGCCTTTGTCCCCCAGGCCTACTTCCTCGGCATCTTCGGCTACCAGGGCTCGGTACTGCTGAGCCTCTACCTGATGGGGATATTCTTCGCCGTGCTGGCCGGCGCCATCCTGCGCCGCTTCGTGCTCCGCGGCGAGCACACGCCCTTCATCATCGAGTTGCCCCCCTACCGGGCGCCCCGGCTCCGCGACGTCCTGTTCCAGATGATGGAACGGGCCTGGCTCTTTGTCACCCGCGCCGGTGCCATCATCGTCTCCATCAGTATCGTCCTCTGGTTCCTGGCCAGCTTCCCCGACCCGGGGAGCAAGCCGGGCCTGGAAGCGGCACGGGAGCAGTTGCTCTCGGCCCGCCAGGCGCAGAACGGGCCGGTCACCGATGCTGAAGCGACGGAGCTGGCGGCAGCGCTGGCCGGCCTTGACGGTGAGGAAGCTCGCTACCGGGTGGCCCACAGTTACATCGGCCGCATGGGGCGGCTGATCGAACCGGTGATCGCACCGCTGGGATTCGACTGGAAAATCGGCGTGGCCCTGATCTCCAGCTTCGCCGCCCGGGAGGTGGCGGTGAGCGCCCTGGGCACCATCTACAGCATCCAGGACGCGGACGAGGGGAGCGAGAGCCTGCGCGAACGGATCCGCAACGACGTCAACCCGCGCACCGGCAAACCGGTGTTCACCCCGCTGGTGGCCTTCAGCCTGATGATCTTCTACGTTCTGGCCTGCCTCTGCATGAGCACCCTGGCCATCGTCAAACGCGAGACCAACAGCTGGCGCTGGCCGCTGTTCATGCTCGGCTACATGACCGTGCTGGCCTACGTCGCCTCACTGGTCACCTTCCAGGGCGGCCGGCTGCTGGGATGGGGATAGGTGTAACAATGGACCTGCAGTTTCTTGCCGTGCTGGTCATCGTGGCCCTGGCCGCTCTCTACGCCGGCTGGCGTTTCCTGCGGCAGTTCTTCCGGGCGGACGACGAAGCGGCGGCCTGCGCCAAATGCCCTGCAGCCCAGCCCGATTTCTTCAGCGCTACCGGCGGTGAAGCACCAGCACCGTCGAGTGACGAGCCACCGTCAGACGAGCCCCGGCCGTGAATCCCGCATCGCCCAGCCAGCCGAGCACCTCTTCCTCACTGTAGGACCGGCCATCTTCGGTGCCCACCAGCATGTTGATGCTGAACACCGCCGGCCAGAGCGGGCCGGTGCGGTCCTTCTCCACGAAAAAGTCCTTGAGGATCAGCCGCCCCTCCGGCTCCAGCGACCGGTGGATCCGGCCAAACAGGCCCTTGTTCTCTTCCGGCCCCAGAGAGTGGATGATGTTGGAGAGCAGCGCCAGCTGGTTGCCGCCCGGCAGCTCGTCGCCCAGGTAATCCCCACCCACGGCACTGACCCGCTCCCCGAGGCCGCGGGCCGCAATCTGTTCCCCGGCGATGGGCACCACCTCGGGCAGGTCGAAGACCACGGCGTGGAGTTCCGGATTGTACTCGGCGAACTGCAGGGCATAGGTACCCGGACCGCCACCCACATCGAGCATGGTCATGGGTCCCCGGGGGTCGAGGGCCCGCACCAGTTCCCGGGCACCCTGGGCGCCGATGTTGGCCATACCGAGGATGAAGTCCCGCCGCGCCCCCTCATCCTCACGGGCACCGGGCACGTCCACCCGTGGCACCGGCCGGCCGCTGATCACCACGTCGGTGAGCTTTGACCAGCGGTGCCACAGCCGCTCGTGGTGGCCGAGGATATCCCCCACATAGTAAGGGCCGCCGGGAACCAGGTAGTCTTCACGGCCGGGTGAGACACGGTAGCGCCCCCCCTCCTTGGCCACGAACCCCATGGCGCAGAGGGCATCGAGCAGCATGGCACAGGCCCGCGGGTCGGCACCCGCCGCCCCGGCCACTTCTCCGGCCTCCACCGGTCCCTGCTCTCCGAGAATGCCGAACAGGCCGAGACGGATCGCGGTGAGCAGAATACGGGATTCCATATACTTCGAGCCGACGGAGGTGATGGCCTCGATGTCGAGACGTGCTTTGTGACTGGTCATATCCATCTCCCATCCTGAATGTCGTTTTGAACGAGACAACTGACAGTACCCGCTCCGGATTTCAAAGGCAATACCAGCCGGCCATCCTCCCCCGGACCTTCCGTTCTTGACAATTATCGTGATGGATGTATATTTCTTAGGCAAGCCTTAAAATGTTGGGGAGATTTGCCGGAGGATCGCCATGGCCAGGGAAGAATCACTCAGTGCCAGCCTCGAAGACTACCTGGAGGCCATCTTCCTCATCATTGCCGAAAAAAAGGTGGCCCGGTCCAAGGACATCACCAAAAAACTGGGGGTGAGCGGGGCCTCGGTCACCGGTGCTCTGCGGGCCCTGGGCGAACGCGGCCTGATCAACTACGCCCCCTACGACGTGATCACCCTCACCGACCACGGCGAGGAACTGGCCCGGAACATCGTCCTGCGCCACGATACGTTGAAGAACTTCTTCCACAAGATCCTCTTCATCGACGAGGCCGAAGCGGAACGCTCCGCCTGCGAAATGGAGCACTCCCTCTCCCGCCCCATCCTGCACCGCATGGTTTCCTTCATCGAGTTCATGGAGAACTGCCCGCTGGCCGGCGTGGAGTGGGCCGAGGGCATCGGCTTCCGCTGCTCCCACGGCGAGAGGATCGAAAACTGCCAGCGCTGTCAGGAAGAGTGGAAGGAAAAGGAACCGGACGCCTGAGTGTACTGCCCCCTCCCTGACCTGCTCAATCCATCACAGTTTGCTATGGATCAGTGCCCGATTCCGCGTGGACGATGCAGTTCCCGATTGCCGTGCTGCCGGTGATGGTGAATCCCCGAACCAGGACCCCGCCGGTGGTCCAGTAAATTCCCGGCTGGCTGCCGCCCTGGCAGTCGATGGTGCAGGCGGACGGGCCATCCTTCAACCGGAGGGTGATGCGGCGGAGAGCAACAGGCAGAGGGCGGACAAGAAAATCACGAACCGGATCATGGTGGCTGTCTCCTCTGATGAATACGGATGAGAGCACACCGGTAGAGCACGGCGTATCGATATCATTGACTTCAATATAGGTGGATTTTCAGGATTCGGCAACCAGAGCCCGGCTCACGTCTCCCACCGCCAGCTGCCCAGGGCCAGCCCCGCCACGATGTACGCCATGAGGTTCAGCGAGAACCAGTAGAGCCCGTCGAAGAGCAGCATGCTCAGCGAGAGGCCGGCCAGGCCGTAGATCATCGCCGTGGCCAGCTGGCGCCCCTCCTCGTCGGGGCAGGAGGACCGGCGGGTGAGGAGCGAGCGGAAAAGGAACCAGAGGAAGAGCAGGAAGAGGAGCGCCCCGGTGACCCCGGTCTCGGCGGCGATGCGGATCATCATGTTGTCCGGGGTGTTGTATTGCTCGTGGAGGAACTCCTTGCCCTTGTGGCCGCCAAAGTTCAACGCCTCCCGGGAGTAGTTGCCCGGCCCCACACCCAGCAGGGGGTTGGCGGCAGTCATGGCCAGACCGCTCTGCCAGCCGGCCAGCCGCTGGACCACCGCCGCCGACCGTGAGATGGAGCCGAGGTCGACAAAGCGGTCCCGCAACTGGTCGCGGGCCGTGCCGGAAACCAGGGCCAGCCCGCCCAGGGACAGGACCAGGAGGACGGCACCCGCGACCAGCAGCAGCAGCTTGCGCCGGCCGAGGAAAACAGCGGCAAAGAGGGCGAGGATGACCAGCGCCCCGCGGGAGAAGGTGAGCACCAGGGCCGCCAGGATCACCAGCGACCAGGCGCTCCAGAAAATGCGGGACAGATAACAGGCGCCCTTGCGCCAGCCGAGCCACACCCCCAGGGGCAGAACCAGCAGAAGAAAGGTGGCCAGGGCGATGGGCACCACAAAGGTGGAGGCCGCGCGGAAGATCGGCACCTCGAAGTAGAACGGGGCATAGACCTTGAGAATGTTGTGCAGCAGCGGGTTGTAGCCCAGGGCATACTCGGCGACGGCCAGCAGCGAAACGGCCGTGGCCGAGAGGACCAGCGCCCGCAGCAGCAGCCCTGTTCCACGCCATGTTCCCGAGGAGGCGAGAATCAGCAGCAGGACCAGTGCGGGGAGGACAAAGAAGAGAATCGTCTGCAGGCTGGGCAGGGACCAGGCGGAGAAGAGGCTGCCGGCAAGGGCCACGAGGAGAAAAAGACCGAAAGAGATCAGGGCCCGCCGGGCCTGGACACCACCGGGCTCTTCTTCCGCGGGGAACCAGAGCCGGCGGCCCAGGAGCAGACGGAAAGGCACCAGCAGAAGCAGCAGCAGGTGCAGCGGGGTGAAGCTGATCCCGCCAACCCAGGTGCGCATGCCGCTGTAGTGTTCGAAGGGGAAGCAGGCGGCCAGGGCCACGAGCAGGATCAGCAGCAGCCGGTACGGGGTAACGGTCAGGGCGGAACCGGGAACGGTGCCTCCCTGACGGCGCAACCTGCCGATGAGCGGCAGGATCAGCAACAGGGCCACGGCCGTCTGGAGCCACTGGCCCCAGTCCAGGCCCAGGGGCCGGGCGCGGCAGAGCTGCAGCACCGGTGCCTTGACCAGCCGGACCCGCTGAACACCGGTCCGCACAGGGTGGTTGGCCGGTTCCAGGCGCAGCCGGGTGATCTCCCCCTCCCACAGCGGGTGGGATCCGACATCGAGGTAGTAGATCTCGTCTCCGCCGTAACGGTTGAGGCGGAACTGGATGGAGCGGCGGCGGCTGAACCTCGGGTCGCTGCCGGTGGCCCAGTAGAAGCGCCCCTCCCCCACCCCGCTGTTCACCCGGCCCATGACTTCGATCAAGTCCACATCCCCGGCCCGGATCTTCTGCTGCTTCGCGGTGATCAGTCCGTCTCCGGGCAAGGCCAGGTCAAGCAGGGCAAATCCGCTCTCCAGCACCGGCGGCGGCTGGTTCTTCCGCGGCTGCCAGCCCTGCCAGCCCCGCTCCTCGGTGAACACCCATTCCGCGGCAAAGGGGCCGATGAACTCCTCGTCGCCGGCCCGCGCCCTGGCAGCGTTCCTCTTGGTCTCCAGTACCCAGTCGGTCTGCAGGGCCATGGCGTCGAGGTGCAGGCTGAGCCTCCCCTGGTTGACCGGCAACTCCAGTAACTCCACCCGCACGGCCCGCGGTGCGACGACCTCCGGCAGCCGGCGGCGGCTGTAGAAAGAACGACCGAGGCAAATGATGCCGGGGATCGTCTTCCACAATCCGGGGAGGGAGATATCGGCACAATCGAGGCCGTTGACCAGTTGGATCTCGGTCTCCCCGCCCTCGGCATCCTCGATCACCAGCCGGGCCACGGCCTGACCGAACTCGATGCCAAAGGTATCGTTGAGCGATGACGAGATCTCGATGGCCCGGCAGGGGGGGAACCCGGGGGTGGGGATCCTGGTGGCCGGCTGCCCGGCGGTCAGGGTGATCAGCTGGTTCTGGGGCACCGGCTTGAAGTGCATGAACGCTTCCCGCCGGTCGTCCGACTCCTCCGCACCGGTGACCCGGATCGACTCCAGGGCCAGGGTTCCCTGCTCCATAATTGGATCGAAACGGAGCTGGTCGATGGTCCCCCGCCACCAGGGCGAGCGGCCCACCTCGACGCGGCAGGTCTGCTGGACACCATCCAGCACCACCCGGAAGTAAGCACTTTTCCTGCTGCTCCAGCCCTGGTCACCCGGGTTCATCCAGAAGAGCTGGCCCACGGTGGCATCCCGCCCCAGCCGGCCCCTGGCGGCCAGTCGCATCAGTACCAGCGAGGCCTGGTCGGCGTCGAGGGCGAGGCCGGGCCGGGTGATCAGGTAGGGATCTTCCCCGGGCACTGTGTAGACCGGCATTCCCCCGATCTCACCCGCTGCGGAGGGTTCCAGTTGCTGGACATACTCGAACCGGCTGAAAGAGGGATCCTCCGCGGCTGACCAGGACCAGAATGGTGCCGGCCCGGGTTCATTCTGCGCCAGAGCGGGAATGGAGAGAGAGGTCAATACGGCGCACAGGGCCATGAGCAGCAGTCTTCTCATCGACCACCTCCACCAAGGAAAGGCCGGAAGCGAAAGAACCCGGCAGCCATGCCGGCCAGCAGCGCCAGGGCGCGCAGTCCCAGCAGGAACGGCGAGGCCAGGGCCAGCAGCGGGTCCCGGCGCAGCGTGGCCGCGGCAAAGGGGACCGTGGCCGCTATAAAAATCACCAGGAAGAGCAGTGACAGCAAAGCTGCCGGCGGGTAGACCAGGGCGGCGGCCAGCGTGGCCAGAGCCCCGGCCGCGGCGGCCAGCTGGGCCTTCAATGTCCGCGGGGTGTAGCTGTCCCCGGCAGCCTTGCCCGGGTAACGGCGGTAGACCTTCATCCGCCAGTAGCCACGGCTCACCTTCAACCTGACATACCCGGCCAGCGAGGCCCGGTGCCGGTGCTCCACCACCGCCGCCGGGGCAAAGACCATCCGGTGACCGGCAGCGGCAATGCGGTAGGAGAGATCAACGTCCTCGTTGTTGGGCACCGGGAAGCTGGTGTCGAACCCGCCCACCTCTTCCAGCACCAGCCGGCGAAACGCCGCGGCATAGGTGTCGACAAAGTCGATGGAGTCGAGGCGGGCCATCAGGCGATACCGTTCCTCGAATTCAGCCTGGGCAAACCTGGCGGCCAGCGAGCGCTGGGCCGTACGGTAGGTGCCTTTCACCCCGCCCACCTCCGGGTCCTCCAGCAGGGGGCGGCAGATCTCGGCCACCCAGCGCTGGTCGGGAATGCAGTCGGCATCGGTGAAGAGCACCAGATCTCCCCGGGCCGCCTCGATACCGGCGTTGCGGGCCACGGCCGGACCACCCCGGGTGCCCAGGCCGATTACCCGCAGCGCCTCGCCCCCGGCCTCCCGGGCCGCACGGGCCGTGCCGTCGGTGGAGCCATCGTCCACCACCAGCAGTTCCACCCGGCCGGGCAGATCCTGCTGGCCGGCCAGGGCGCGGACACAGAGCGGCAGCCGGTCCGCGGCATTGAACACCGGCACCACCACCGAGATCAGCGGTGCGGAAGTATCCTGCTGTTCGGCTGTGCTGGTCATCATCCCCTGAACAGGTATTTGATAAATGTCTTCAGCGCCTTGACATTGCGCACCGCTTCCCCGGGATCGGTCACCGTCTGCCAGGCCTTGTAGAGCAGGTACCGCGGCCGGAGGTAGAACCGCCTCCGGGCGCGGTTGCAAAAGGCCACCAGTTGGGCGCCGTCAACGCTGCCGGTGGAAATCACGCAATTGTGCTGGCCGGTCTCATCCAGCCATTGGGTGTAGTCCTCGGTCTCCAGCAGCCCTTCCGAGCGGTAGAACTCGTAGGCCGTGGTGCCGGGGTAGACCATCACCGGGTAGAACTGAGCCGTGTCGGGCCGCAGGGCGGCGGCCAGCCGGTAGGTCCGCTCCAGGTCGTCGGCGGTCTCCCCCGGGAACCCGACGATGAAGCAGCCGTGGACCAGGATGCCGGCCTGGCGGGCGTCCCGGACAAACTGGTGCATCCGCATGGTGTCCAGCTTCTTCTCGATAAAGGCCAGCGAGGCCGGGGCGCCGCTTTCGAAGCCGACGCACACCTGCCGGCAGCCGGCCCGTTTCATCAGCTGCAGCAGCTCCACCGGGACATCGGCCCGGGCATTGGCCGTCCAGGGGATATCGATGCCGGCGGCGAGGATCGCCTCGCAGAGCGCCGCCACCCGCTTCGACCCCAGGGTAAAAGTGTCGTCCTCGAAAAAGAGCCCGCGGACCTCGGGGAAATGTTGCTTGATGTAGTGCAGTTCCTCAACCACGTTCTCCGGCGAGCGGGTGCGCAGCCGCCGGCCCATGGTGGTCTGGGGGTAGAGACAGAAGCTGCAGCTGTGGGGGCAACCGCGGCTGGTGACCAGGGTCAGCATGGGGTAGAGCGAATTGGGGTTGAAGTAGTGAGCCGGCACCAGGTGGCGGCGGTAGAAGGCGGAGACAAAGGGCAGCTGGTCAAGGTCGGCGATGGGTTGACGGGGCGCGGTGACCACCGTCCCGTCCCCCTCGCCGCGCAGCACCAGGCCCGGAACTCCGGACAGCTCCAGGCCCTGCTCCAGGGCCGCGGCGAGATCACGAACGGTTTCGTCGTATTCACCCACCACCACCGCGTCCAGCGCCGGGCACTGGTCCAGTGCCTCTTCCGGCAGGGAGGTTACATGGGTCCCGGTGGCCACCGTAAAGCAGTTGGGCAACCGCTCCCTGATCCGCTCCGTAAAGCGGAGGTCATTGTTGATGCTCGGGGTAGAGGTGTCGATCACCGCCAGTGCCGGGTCACCGGCAACGGCCTCGTCCAGGGCGGCCGTTTCGTCCAGGCCCCGGGCCGGTGCATCCACCATGGTCACCAGGAACCCCGACGCCTCCAGCAGCGCGCCGGCGTGGGCCAGCCAGAGGGGATAGTAGAGCGTCCCGCTGCGGGTCACCGCCGGGCTCCGCTGAGCCCTGGAATAGAGCGGCAGGTAGGGCGGGTTGATCAGGCTGACCTTCACCGGGTCTCTCCTTCCACTGTGGGTCCGGCGGACAGGATCTCCATACAGCAATTATAAACCGCTTCGAGGTCGATCTGCTCCATGCAGGGGGTCGATCGTGTGCAGCCGGGAAAGGGCTCGTTGTTGTAACAGGGGCTGCAGTCCTGCCGGGCCTCGATCACCCGCACCCCCGGCTGGTCCAGGGGCAGGAGCGCCGCCGCCCTGGTGGGGCCGAAAAGGCCCACCAGGGGAACACCGAGGGCCAGGGCCATGTGCATCGGCGCCGAGTCCACCGTGACCAGCAGGGCCACCCGGCGAATCAGTCCGGCCAGCGATCTGAGGCTGGTGGACCCGGAAAAATCGACGGCCGGGCGGTTCATTCTTCCGGCCACCTCCCGGACCAGCTCCGCTTCCCCAGGTGAGCCGAAAAGCCAGACCGGCCGCCCGGTCTGCTCGTTGATCCGGTCGGCCAGGGCGGCAAACCGATCGGCCGGCCACCGTTTCTCCGGCACGCGATCACGCGGATTGACCCCGCCGCCCGGGACCAGGCCCACCGGCCCGCCGTTGCCGGCATCGGCACCCAACGCCTTGATCAGCCGCTCCGCCTCCCGGTCCGCCTCCTCCCCCGGATGGAACTCCAGCGACCGGCCGCCCGGGCCAGACTCCGGCACACCGCCGCCGCAGGCCGCCGCGGCCAGCCGGAGATAGTCGTCCAGCACGTAGTGCAGGTCATTGGGCCCGCGCCAGGGCACAGACGAGGTGAGGGAGAACCCCGATCCGCCGGCATCGAAACCGATGCGGTTGGGCACACCGGCCAGGCGGGCCAGCAGGTGAACCGGCCAGGCCGGGTGGAAGATCACCGCCGTCTCGCATCCCAGCCGGCCGATCAATCGCACCGTCTCCCGCACCGCAGCGGGACGGCGGGCCAGCAACCGCTGCTCGGGTACAGCCACCACCCGGTGAAGATGGGGATTCCCCTCGAGGAGCGGCAGGGCGCTGTCTCCGGTGAGAAAGATCAGCTCCGCCTCGGGAAGCTGCCGGCGGAGCAGGCGGATCGCCGGCGTGACCATCAGGATGTCGCCGAGGGCGTGGGTCTTGACCAGCAGCACCCGGCCCGGTCGGGTCCGGTCGGGCCGGCGGTCCAGGCCCCGGGAAAGGGCCCGGCCCAGACCCTGGACGGTCTGCCTCCAGAACTGGCTGCCGCTGACGGTCATCCCGTCACCCTGGTCCTGCGGCTGCACCTCAGGTGAGCCGGAATTCCTCCCGCTGGCCCGCGGGCCAGATCACCCCGGCGTGCTCGTGCTGGGGGCAGAGGGCTGACGGTCCGGGCCCGGCCAGGGCTTCGGCCAGGTCCAGGCCGGCCTCGATGGAGTCGTCCATGTTGTTGTACCAGAAGGTCCCGCAACGCCCGAGACAGAGGAGGTTGGCAAAGGGTGACAGCTGGTGGACGAAGCTGGCCAGCTGCTGCGGGTATTCCATGCGGTAGACCGGGTACGCTCCCCTGACCACTTCGCTGTGCACCCGCTCCACCCGGCTGCGCTCCACCAGCCTCACCGCTTCCAACTCGCCCACCACCTGCTCCTGGATCCGGGCCAGTTCCTCTGCCGCCGGCGGCTCGCCGGGCCAGGTCACTTCAACGCAGAGCCCGTCCTTGCCTGCGGGCACCAGGCCGGGGTGGAAGTTGCGCGGGAAGGAGATCCGCGAGATGGCCAGGTCGCTGTCCGAAAAGTATGTCCACTGATTCGGCGTCTCCACCTGCCCCGACACCTCCACATTGAAGATCAGCAGGCTGAGAAAGTCCAGACGGGGCAGGTCCACCCCCAGGCCGGCGGCCAGGTCGGCCGGAGGCGCGGTCCAGACCATCCAGGACGGCTCCACCCGCTGGCCCTGGAAACGAACCGCGGTGACCCGTTCCCCGTCACTCTCCAGGGCCAGGTCCTCCACGCCGGTGACCAGGCGGCCGCCGTCCCCGAGAAAGGCGTCGCGCACCCGCTCCGCATAGAGGTCGATTCCCCCTTCGGGGTAGATGAACTTGGTCACCTTGGGCTTGGGCAGCAGAGCGATCCGCAGCACGTCGAACAGCGACCCCTGCTGGTAGCGGCGGTCGATGGTGGCCCGGTGGATCGACTGGCTGGCCCAGCTGTAATGCAACCGGTCGGGTGTGCAGTGGGCAAACTTGGTGGTGTAGCCCTTGAAGAAAACATCGTAGAGCGTCGGTCCGTAGCGGCTGACGATGTACTCTTCGAAACTCTGGTCGCCGCCGGCATCGTCATCCCTGTCCCCGCCCCGGCGCCCGGTCAGCAGGTCCCGCAGGCAGCGCAGAAGGACCGATGGCGGGAGGCGGAAGATGGAGGAGGTCCCCAGGGGCCAGGTGTGGTAGCGGCGGAAGAGGTAGACGCTGCTGCAGCGGTCGATGAGTACATACTGCTCCCCCAACGCTTCCCGGATCAGCGCCAGCGCCCGTTCGCTGTATGTATGGAAGCGGTGCGGCCCGATGTCGAAGGTGAAATCACCGTAGCGAAAACAGCGGGCCAGGCCGCCCACTTCGGGCAGACGCTCGATGAGCAGCACCGGCAGGCCGCGGCGGGTGAGCTCCCGCGCGGCGGTGAGACCGGCGATGCCGGCACCCACCACCACCACCGGCCGGCTGGTGTCGATCTGCCCGTTGTTGGTGCTCTCCATCGTCCTCGCCTCTGCCCCGCACATCAACCCCGGCGGGCCTGCATTCATCTCTGACGGGAATTGGTTCTGGATCAGGGATGTGTCCTTCGACGAACAGCCAGTGTATCGGGCATTTCCGGCCCGCGTCAACCCGGGAGGAGCAAGCTGTCCCGGCAATTGGACTTGCCCGCTGATCTGATCCTAAGTAGAGTAACCACAGGTTATAAACCATCACCCCCGGAAAGCCGATGAGAGAGAAGTGACTTCGGGGGAGCAGGGACCAGCAGCATGCAGCGAGCAGCATTTTCCAGAACGGCAGCAGCGCAGAGATACGGGATACTCATCCTTCTGGTCGTTTTCTATCTCATTACCGGAGCGGTGGCAACAACGGCATCTGCCGATGAGACCACCTGCTCTGCCTGTGGCAAGACCATCCGCGGGGAGTACCTGGTTCTCGATGGTCACCCCTATTGCAGCCAGAACTGTATCGACGCGGTGCTCCCGGCCTGTGCGGTCTGTGGCGAGGCGATCAGGGGCCCCTACCTGACCTTTGACGGCAGGCGGTACTGCAGCCAGGCCTGCCTGGACCGGAATCTGCCGGCCTGCGACATGTGCGGGCGTCCGGTGCAGGGTCAGTATTTTGAGAGCAAGGGGAAAACATACTGCAGCGATGACTGCTACCAGCTCTCGCTTCCCCGCTGCGAGGCCTGCGGCGAAGGGATGAAGGAGTGGCTGGAAATCGAGGGTCGGCTCTACTGCCACCCCTGCGCGGCCAGACAGCGTTGTGACGTCTGCGGCCACCCCGGGCAGACGTACGGCCTGGGCGACGGACGGCGGATCTGCTCCCTCTGCCGGGAGACGGCGGTGATGGATCAGGCCGACGCCGAACAGCTCTTCCAGATGGTGCGCAAACGGATGGACCGCTCGCTTGACCTCGCCACCGACCACGAGATCGAGTTCCACCTGGTGAGCCGCGACGACCTGGACCGGATCAGCAACGGCTCTTCCAGCGGCCGGGAACTGGGCTACTACCAGTACCAGGCCGAAACCACCACCACCTACCTCACCACCCGCGACCGCTACGGTCGGGAAGACAAACGGGTGGCCGGCGAGAAGACCGACAAGAAGTTCCGCATCTATGTTCTCTACGGGCTGCCGGAAAAACGACTGATGGAGGTGACGGCCCACGAACTGGCCCACGACTGGATGTATGCCAACCTGCCGCGGATCAAGGCCCCGATCTTTGAAGAGGGATTTGCCGAATACGTGGCCTGGCTGGTCAATGACCGCTTTGGCCACGAAAAGCTGAAGATACGGATCGAAGAGAACAGTGACCCGATCTATGGCGACGGCTTCCAGATGATGAAGGGCCTGGCTGACCGGTATGGCGGCCTCGACGGTCTGATCGGGTATCTCGACGAACTTCCCTGAACACCACCACTCGCCGGCAAAACCTCCGCGCGGCCATCATCACGGCACACCCTCGAATTTCCAGTAGTCCACTTTTTTTATCCTCCATACACGAAAAACTCAACGACGAATTCGTCATCGAATTTCAATTTCGAAAGTGATCCTGAACCACATGCCAACAGAATGACATTTCACTCGCTAACAAAATGAAATCAATAAGCTTAACTCGTTAATAGACCGTCACTTACTTGGAACGGTTCCGTGCCGGAGCCTTCACCGGCAATGGCACGGTTTTTGTATCCTATTTGATAGATATTCACTGTGGTATATGTAGGCATTAATTAGTATTCAATGATGTGAACCAGTGAAGGAGGATATCTTGTCATTCTATCCCGGCCGCAGCCTTCCGGAGAACGACCCTCAACGGCCGTCCAGGACAGCCGGACGGGATAGTACGCTGCTTGATAATCCGTGGCTCCGATCAGCCCTGTTCCTGATCCTCTTCGCCGCCCTCTTCTTCTTCACCACCGGGATGAACGGCGAGGACGATTATCCCCACGGCGAGTTCGACGAAGACTGCACACTCTGTCACGGTGATGAAGATTGGCTGCCGGTGGTGATTTCGCCGGAGTTCGACCACGACGAGGTATCCGGCTTCACCCGGCGCGGAGCGCACCTCGACCTGGGCTGCCCCGCCTGTCACAAGAGCCTCAACTTCGCCGAGGCGCCCCGGGAGTGCGCCGGCTGCCACCTCGACGTGCACATGGGCGAGCTGGGCTCGGACTGCGGACGCTGCCATGAGATTTACAGTTTCATCGACAACGCAAGCTGGCTGCGCCGGCACAGTTCCACCCGGTTTCCGCTCACCGGCAGGCACCTCACCGCCGACTGCGAGGAGTGCCACCCGCCCCAGCCCCAGGGCCGGCTGATCTGGGTCAACCGGCCGGTGGACTGTTTCGCCTGCCATAGGGAAGAATATGAAGGGACGGGCAATCCCGACCACCGCGCTGCCGGATTCCCCACTGGTTGCGAGCAGTGCCACTCCACCAGCAGTTGGACCACGGGCAGTAGCAGCAGCGGTCACAGCGGGTTCCCGCTCACCGGCGGGCACACCGGTCTCGATTGCGACCTCTGCCACATCGACGGTGTGTACGAAGGCACACCCACCCACTGCTTCGGTTGCCACCAGGACGACTACAACCGGGAGCACGCCGGCAGCGGCTTTCCCACCGACTGCACCCAGTGCCACTCCACCAGCGACTGGGACGCAGAGGAGACGGGGCACACCAGCTTCCCGCTCACCGGGGCCCACGCCCCGCTGGACTGTGACGCCTGCCACGCCAACGGGGTCTACGAAGGGACACCCAGCGACTGCTACGCCTGCCACCAGGACGACTACGACCAGACCGACGACCCGGACCACCAGGCCGCCGGCTATCCCACCGACTGCGACCAGTGCCACTCCACCAGCAACTGGGATGCCGAGGACGCGCACACCAGCTTCCCGCTCACCGGCGGGCACGGCGGTCTCGACTGCAACGACTGCCACGCCAACGGTATCTACCAGGGAACGCCCACGAACTGCGTGGCCTGCCACCAGGACGACTACAACCGAGAGCACACCGGCAGCGGCTTTCCCACCGACTGCACCCAGTGCCACACAACGGCAACCTGGGAGGGAGCCACCGATCACTCGTCGTTCCCGCTCACCGGGGCCCACGGCACACTGGACTGCGACGCCTGCCACGGCAATGGGGTCTATGAGGGGACACCCACCGACTGCTACGACTGCCACCGCAGCGACTACGACCAGGAGCACGCCGGCAGTGGCTTCTCCACTGACTGCACCGAGTGCCACACCACCAGCAACTGGGATGCCGACATCGATCACACCGGCTGGCCGCTCACCGGCGCCCACGCTGCTGTGGACTGCAGCCTCTGCCACATCAACGGGGTCTACGAGGGGACACCCACCGACTGCTGGTCCTGTCACAGCAGCGAGTACAACGAGGAGCACAGCGGCAGCGGCTTCCCCCATGACTGCACTGAATGCCACACCACATCCAGCTGGGACTCGGAGGATGCGCACACCGACTTCCCGCTCACCGGCGGGCATGGCGGCCTGGACTGCAACCTCTGCCATCCCGGCGGGTCCTACCAGGGGACACCCACCGACTGCTGGTCCTGTCACCAGGAGGACTACGAAGACGAGCATGCCGGCAGCGGCTTCCCCCACGACTGCACCGAGTGCCACACGATCAACGACTGGGACGCCGATTTCGCCCACACCACCTGGGCCCTCAATGGCGCCCATGCTTCGGTGGCCTGCAACGACTGTCATGAAAACGGCGTCTACGAAGGAACGCCCACCGACTGTTTCGATTGCCACCAGCAGGACTTCAGCGGTGAACATGGCGGGGAGGGATACCCCCACGACTGCCTGCTCTGTCACGACGAGAACAACTGGGACTCCGATTACGACCACGACTCGGTCTGGCCGCTCACCGGCGAGCACCGCTTTGCCAACTGCACCGAGTGCCATATCAACGATGTGTACCAGGGGACACCCACACTCTGCTACGACTGTCACCGGGAAGATTACGAGGACGAGCACTCCAGCAGCACGCCCCACCAGTGCGAGGAGTGTCACAACACCAGTGACTGGGATGATGCCAACAGCCGGGCCGCCATGCCGAACCACGACGCGCTGTTCCCCATCCACTCCGGCCGGCACCGCAACCTCTGGTTCTCCTGCAAGGACTGTCATCCGAACAAGAAGAACCCGTCCGTGTTCACCTGCGCCGGCTGTCACTCCCCCGGTGACCACCCGGCCTCCGGCCTGAAAAAAGCGGGCCCGGCCCCCTCTGTTTTCAGAAGCGTGGACCGGGACTGCCTGGTCTGCCATCCGAGGGGGGACTGATGATGAACAGCAGAACCCTCTTCACCGTGGCAATACTCCTGGCCCTCACTACCCTGATCACAGCTCGGCCACTGGCCGCCGCGGAAGCCGAACAGGCCACCTGCCAGGTGACCTATCTCACCGGCAGTTCGGTCTACATCGACGCCGGCAGCGAGGACGGCCTGCGTCCCGGCGACCTGGTGGAACTGCTCAGCGGTGAGCAGGTGGTCATGGTGCTCCGGGTGCGCGACGTCTCCAGCCGCAAGGCGGCCTGCGTCCCCCAGGACCAGGAACTGGCCCTGGCCGGCCTGGTCAATGCCGGCGATACCGTGCGCTATGTCAAACACACCGCCGAGGCCTCAGCAGACCCGGCCGCTGCCGCGGGAGCGGTGGCCGGACAATCGGCCGGCGGCGCGGAGACCGAAGAGCACAACGTGCCGGCGGATTCATCCGACGCCACCATCTTCGGCGGCCTGCGCGGGCGGGTGGGCCTGGCCTACCTGATGGTCAACGACAATGAGAACGACAGCGGCGGGTTCAGCCGGCCGGCGGTCACCCTGCGTCTCGACGGTGAGCACCTGGGTGACTCACCGTTCAGCATCCACATCGACACCCGGATGCGGCGCACCACCAGCAACGTCGACGACGAAGCGGTGAACCGCGCCCGGGTCTACCGCTTCTCCGCCGAATACCAGCGACAGGGGTCGCCATACCGCTTCTCCCTGGGCCGGCAGTACTCGCCGGGGCTCTCCGGACTGACCCTCTTTGACGGCCTGCTGGCCGAGCGGCGCACCGACAAATGGGCCTTCGGCCTTTTCGGCGGCACCCAGCCCGACTACGAGGACTACACCTTTTCCTCGGACACTACCCAGTACGGCCTCTACGCCCAGCGGACCAGTCTTCCCGGCGCGGAGAAGCAGTGGGATCTGACCGCCGGTCTGGCCGCCACCTACGGCAAGGGCGAGGACTTCCGCGAGTTTCTCTTTCTCCAGGCCAACTACTTCACCCGGCGGCTGACCCTCTCCTTCAACCAGGAGGTGGACTTCAACCGCGACTGGAAATCGGACGCCGGGGAGAGCACGGTCCAGCCCACCAGCACCTTTGCCATCGCACGCTACCGGGTGGGCGACAACGTGACGCTGAACATCGGCTATGACGACCGGCGCCAGGTGATGCTCTACCGCGAGTTCGAGAACCCGGAGACCGAGTTCGACGACGACAACCGGCAGGGGCTGTGGGGCGGGGTCGACGTGAGCTTCCTCAGGCGCTACCGCGCCGGGGTGCAGTATCGCGGTAACAGCGGTGGCGATGCCGGCAGTTCCAACTCCTACACCCTGACCCTGGGGGCGGCGGACCTCTTCCCCTTCCACCTCGACATCGGGGCACGTTCCACCCGTTTCGAGAACGACCGCTCGGAGGGCTGGCTCAACTCGCTGAACCTCTACCTGCCGGTGGGCCGGCGCACCCAGTTCTCGCTCTACGGGGGGCTGCGCCAGGATGAATACCCCAACGCGCTCAGCTCGGACCTGACCAGCCAGGACCTGGTCTGGTATGGCGCGGAGATGAACCTCCGCCTGGGCCGGTCGTGGTTCTTCCTCATCTCACTGGAACGGAATTCCGGAGACACCGAGGACTTCGACCAGCTCTACACCATGATCAGCTACCGGTTTTGAGGCTGGTTAAAATCCACCGGCAGCCACAGTCGCTCCATATTTCCAATCGGCGGGAAAGGCCTGCAATGAAAACTGCAGGTGCATCCGGGACCCGTCATAACTGTACACATTGACCGGTGATCCGGTTGACGGGTCCGGCCCGGGGCCCACCACCACTTCATTCCGCCAGTCACCGTCCAGATCGGCGGTGGCACAGACCTTCGCCCCGTACCGCACCTGGCTCGGCAACCAGGCAAAGAAGTTGAACCCCGGCAGTTCGGTCACCGCTGTCCCGTCGTAGTTCCAGCCCCGGACATGGGCCCCGAAGGCCGCACCCGGGCCCGCACCGGTGACCAGCTCGTCCAGCCCGTCACCGTCCACGTCACCACAGGTGACATTCACGCCGTATTCGTTGGTCCCGTATGCGAAGAAACTCACCGCCGGAATGGCCTCGGCCGGACCGCCGTCCACATTCCACCCCCTGACGTGGGGACCGAATATCGTACCGGGCCCGGCGCCGGTGACGATCTCGTCATACCCGTCGCCGTCGATGTCCCCGGCGGCCACGTTCACCCCCCACTGGATGGTACCGTAGGCAAAAAAGTTGACCCACGGGGATGGGGCCGCACTGCCGCCGCCGCCGTACTGGACCAGGTCGAACGCGCGGACGTGCGGGCCAAAAACCCGCCCCGGTCCGGCGCCGGTGATCACCTCCCACGCCTCGTCATCGTCGATATCACCGGCACAGACGTTCACCCCGTATCGGGGTGTGCCGTAGGCAAAGAAGTTGAGCCCGGGCACCGGCACCCCATCCACCGTGAATCCCCGAACGTGGGGGCCGTAGATCTCACCAGGCCCGGCGCCGGTGAGCACTTCATCCACCTGGTTGCCGTCCACATCGCCGCAGCTCACATTTACTCCGTGGCTGGGGGCGCCATAAGCGGTGAACTCGCTGGTGTGGGTTGCGTCCTGCTGTGGCGGGAAGGTGCGCACCAGGGGCGGATTGGTGAGGCCCGGGCCAGGGCCGGCGACCAGGCCGGGGGTGGTGATCGGCGATGATTCACCCTTGTACAGCGCACTGTAATGCCGGGTCAGGTTGATGAACTGGTCGTTGTACTCGGCGGAGTCGCAGACATCAGTCCCCTCGTAGAACTCGTTCCAAGTCTCGATGGCGATCATCGGTACCCCCGAGGCGATGGCCGCTTCCCAGCTCTGCCGGTAATAGCGTCCGCCCTCCCGGTCGCGGTAAGAAGGCGGGTAGCGCACCGATGAATCATCGTACCCCGGACCCACGGCAGCGGTCTCCAGCAGTCGGGGCCCGTTCAGCGCCGCCCCCCACTGGTAACGGCTGTCGGTATCCACATTCCAACTGGCCTCCCGTACGATATACGGGGCCACACCGAATTGAAGCTGGAACTGCTCCTCCAGCTGATCGATGGACCACTGGTTGTAGTTGCCGGCAAAGTGGCTGGCGTACAACTGGATCAGCGGGCGGCCGTCCACCGTGGCCCGCAGCTCGTCCGGCACCATGTCGAAAAAGTCTCGTACCGTCCGCCAGAAAAATCCGTGCGGTTCCGCGGCGGTGATGTCCAGACCGGGGTTGAGGCTGGCCTCGTACGATTCATCGACGAACTGCAGCATTGCGTCTCGCGAGCCGCCCCCGGTGAGAAAGTCGAGCCAGTAGAGATATCCCGTGCTGTCCGGTTCCCGGCCGAGGATCAGCTCGAAGGTGTCGTTGACGAATTCGGTGTCGCTGACGATCAGTGCGCCGTAAGCCGGGGAGTCGAGAATGCCGCCGATGAACTCCCGTCTGGTAATCCCCCCCCAGCCCAGGGCCAGCACCCCCTCCTCCAGTTCGAACAGATCGGGCGTGCGGTTGAGCAGCACCGTGTAGCAGCGGATAACAAAGTGGCTGTCCGACAGGAACTGCACCGCCCGGTAGCTGCAGCGCACGTAACGGTGCTGGTCGTAGTCGTAGGTCACCGGGTTCATGGTCAGGGTGACCGTGTCGTAAAACATGCCGATCTTCGGCGGAGTCTCCCCCGCGGCCGCCATCTGCTGCGCGGCCTGCACCAGCAGTTCCAGGCCTTCATTGCTCCAGTAGTTGTAGCGGGCGGCGCTGTGCGGAAAGCCCCAGTAGACCGGCAGCACCACGTCAATGCCGGCCTCGCTCATCCGGCGGAGATTGAAGGTGTACCAGGGCAGGGATCTCCACCAGAGGGGGGTCCCGGCAGGGAGCCAGGGGTGGTCGGACATCTCCCCCGGATTCTCGTGATACCAGTAGAAGAAGTAGGTGGTGACCAGCTTCTCGTCCACCGGCACCGTGTCCGGCTCCGCCGAGAGAGGCACCGTAACCAGGACAAAACAGACCAGACAGAAACCTGCAATGTGCAACGATCTGGTCAGGCCGGCCATGTCGACATTCTTCAAGGGACGCTCCCCGTCACAGTGCAGCTGTCCGTATCGGTAACTCCCGACGGGAGGTAGGGTGGCTGGTTGTAAGGGGCGGGTGTGACGTCTTCGGCAACCAGGGTGAACACGTTTGGGCCCTTCAGTGGCCCGAGCAGAGGAAGATACTGATTCCATTCCTCGGTGAACTGCCGTCCGGCGTGCAGGTTCATAAACCCCGAGCGCCAGTTGGAGAACACGTATCCACCGGCCAGCTCCACATCGATCCGTGCGGAGTATCGCCTGACCTGACCGCCGTAAAGGTTCTTCAGGTTGGCGTTCATGTGGACGTTCAGGGGCAGCGATCCCACGGGCGGGTCACATTGGAGAGTGGCCTGCAGAAACTCGTCGCAGGAGACCCAGGTGTGAAAGTTGAAATCACCGGCGTAATAATTGCCATCCCGGTAGCCGTGACCCGCCCCATAGCAGCCGCTGGAGACGGCCGTCCAGGCAAGATTGTGTGTCTCGGAGATGACCTCGATCACATATGTGCTCCCCGGTGTGAGGGGGATGGGCAAATTGAAAGCACAGGGAACCCACTCGGTGTACACACCGGACCGCGGAATGAAGGTGACCGAACTGCCAGCCACAATAGGCCCGTCGATTACATTTTCATGGAGCAAAACGGTCACGGGGAGGTGATTACCAGGATTCGAGGAAGACAGCCGCAGATCGAGGCCAACATGCTCGGATTCGCTGGGCACGAAAGATTGTCCCATGGGCATGGAGTTGACGATGGGCCATGCGGAATTCCATGGATCCGTGCACTCCTGATCCACGCAGCCGGCGAAGAGCGGCGAACATGAAAGAAGGGCGAGTGAGAGAATGAGAACCATGCGAATTGACGACTTCAATTTCATCCTCCTTTGTCACACCCCTGCCGTGGTGCGCCTTGTGGAAGTGACTGTAAAACAGATCCCATGATCGGTTTCTGTTTTTCAAGACCGTACACATCATCTCAGTTGCCTGGTACTAGCCTGAGAAACCCGGAATAGGCCAACAGACATCGGCTTGATCTAAAAGTAAATATAGGTTTCGTGTGCGTGAAGGGCAAGGAAGTAAGTGCAATATCAAAAAGATACAAACGTGAGAATGGGATTGAACCGCCGGAACCAGCCAAATATTCCCTAAAGTTCTAGACACTTTGCACCGATTCGGTGTATTACTACAGTGATACAGTAAATCGAAGTCGGCGGACTGAGCGAAAGAAGAGGGGCCAGGAGATGAGACGGTTACTGCATGTCAATCCCGGTGATGCTGTTCCCATCTGGCGACAGATCGAGGAAGGAATGAGACAACTGGTGGCGGCCAAAACCTTGAAGCCGGGCGACCCGGTGCCTTCGGTTCGCGAGCTGGCCCGACAGCTTCAGGTCAATCCGGCCACCGTGGCCAAGGGCTACCAGCGGCTGACCGCTGACGGGCTGCTGATGATCCGCCGGGGGGAAGGCACTTTTGTCGCTGAACGGCCACCGGCACTGGCGAAGGGCAAACAGCGCGAACTTCTCCAGCAGGGGGCCCGGCGCTATGCCAGCCTGGCCATTACCAGCGGGACGGCAAAGAAGACGGCCTTCACTGTGCTGGATACCGCCTGGGATGAACTGGAAACAGCAGCGGAGGGAACGGAAGATGAGTGAACAGAAATCAAACACCGCCCCCGTGATCCAGGTTGGTGATCTCACCGTCCGCTATGGACGGCAGACAGCTCTCGATGCCGTCTCCCTCGATGTGGAGCAGGGAGAGGTCTACGCGTTGCTGGGACGCAACGGGGCCGGAAAGACATCACTGGTCAGTTGCCTGCTCGGCCACCGCAAAGGGCAGGCCAGCAGGATCGCACTGTTCGGGGATGAGATCTGGCGCCACCACCGGAAATTACTTCGGCGGGTGGGCGTGGTACCCGAGGAGCCGGATGCTCCGCCTGATTGGACCGCGGCGGAACTCAGCCGCTTCTACTCCACCCTCTACCCCCGCTGGGATGAGAGTGTGACCACCGAACGGCTGAAGAGGTTCCGCATTTCGCCGGATCAGCGCTTCGGTCACCTCTCCAAGGGCCAGAAAGGCCAGTTGATGCTCACCCTGGCCCTGGCCGGACAGCCGGACCTGCTGGTGCTGGACGATCCGACCCTGGGTCTCGACGCGGTGGCCCGCAGCCAGCTCTTTGATGAACTGATCGGTGAGCTGGCGGATCGGGGAACCAGCGTGCTGATCTCCACCCACGACCTGGCCGGCGTGGAGGGGATCGCCGACCGAGTGGGGATCCTCCGTGAAGGAAAGCTCGTTCTCGACGAATCCCTGGAGTCGGTCAAGAGCCGGCACCGCCGCATTCGCGCCATGGCTGACCCGGATCAAACCGCGGTGCCGGCACTGCTCGAGCCGCTGGGTGTGATCAGCTTTACGGCCCATGAGCTGGGCCGGGAGTGGGTGGTGGACCGCTACCGGAATGACGCTTTCACTGCACATCAAGACTCCGGCAAGGCGATGTCACTGTCCGCCGATCCCATGTCGCTGGAGGAGATCTTCATCACCCTCACCGGGGAAGCCGTGGAGGAAAGACGATGAAAGGCCTGACCCAACTGATCCTCAGGGAGGTGGGCACCCGCCGCCGGGTGTTTCTCCTGGCCGCCCTGATCGCCCTCCTGCCCTTCCTGCTCCCCTACTTGCCGGGGATGAAACCCTATGATCCGGCAACCCTCCGACCCACCTCGGCCCTCGCGCTGGCCGCCGGATTCTCGGTGGCCCTCTCCCTGATTCTCGGGGGTACGGTGATCGGCCGCGATTTGTCAGAGAGGCGGTTCGGGTTCTACTTTTCCCGGCCGCTGTCCGGTCTGACGGTGTGGGCCGGCAAGATGACCGGCACCCTGATTCTGATTATAGCGGTGGCGTTGATCGTGCTCATTCCGGCCTTCCTCGTCACCCTGCTGCCCGGGGCTGATGCCGTCCGCGGCCGAACGGTTTTCATGGAAGTGTTCAAGATGCCTTCCGTGGGCTTATTCCTGTTCTCTGTTTTCCTGCTCCTCGGGCTGGCACATGCCGTGAGCATTCTGGCCCGGGCCCAGTCAGCCTGGATCATGGCGCCCATCGCCGCGGGTGTGGCCGCGGCGTCGGTGGTCTGGCATTCCGCCATCCCCCTGATCACGCTGGGCGGCGCATACGTCATCTCATCCCTGCTGCTGATGAGCGGCCTGCTGGTATCGCTCTTCCTGGCCGGCCTGCTCCAGGTGCTGCTGGGACGAGCTGATTTGAAACGGGGGGCCCGGGTGCTGGCCCTGGTGCTCACCGGAGGCCTGCTGATCAGCAGTTCGATTCATGCCGGGTATTCCTCGTGGATCATGGCCACGGAACCGCAGGACCTGGCGTATATCAATGGAGCCATGGCCGGTGGTGAGGGGAGCTGGGTCTATCTCACTGGCCCCGTGGAACGCGGGGGTACGAAATACCACCAGTCCTTCCTGTTTGAAACAACCAGCGGGCGCTGGCTGCGCACAGGAAAGCCGTGGCACGGATCGTCCAGTGTCGACTTCACTCCCGATGGCCGACGCGCAATCTGGATTCTGCATGAATCTGACCCGCTTGGCGGAAACCTGACAAACCAGATCTGGACCGTCGATCTGGAAGAGCCGGACAGCCAGCCGGAACAGGTGTTGGAACTCGACGAATGGATTCGGACGGTGGCGCTGTCAGCAACCGGCAACCGCCTCGCCCTGGTCACCGGCAACGACTTGCAGGTATACGATCTGGATTCGGGGCGGCTGCTAGCCGCCGCCCGCACCTGCCAGGAGTTGAGATACCACCGGATCATCTTCTCCAACCCGGACCTGGTCCGGTTCTACCGCACCGCAACCCGTGGAGAAGTGGCAAAGCTCGATCCCGGCTTGCCCGAGGAGCAGACGGCTCATGGTGCCCTGGTGATTGCTGAACTGGACGTGGCACAGGGAGAGTTCCATCACCTGGGGATCATCCCGAGCGGAGCCTACGGGCTGTACGGAGTCTCCTGGTCACGGGATGCGGAGCGGATGACGATTCAGGTGAGGGATGGGGACACCAGTTCGATTTACCTGCACAACGGCAGGACCGGCGAACGCATTATGCAACTGGGGCAGAGAGACCGGTCTCGCTCGGATTCGGCACACCTGCTCTTCGATGGAAGGATTGTCACCCTGCAAGAGTTGGAAGACTCGACCAATCTAATTCTTTATTCCTCCGAAGGCACCGAAATACGCACGATCAGGATTGCTGATGGCTTGAGGGAGATTGAGGGGGAAGTTGCACCCGGCCTGCTGGCGCTGCGGATAATCTCGTTCCTGCGGGAATCGGGCATCCGAGTACAGTCCGAATGCTATCTTGTTGACCTCGATACCGGTCTCTGCCGGCAACTCGGCCGGGATATCCTTCCGGTGATGGGCAGCTTGCGAGGTGTCGCCGGCATCTCCGGCGCCTGGCCCTCTCCCGGGTCTCCGGGGAGCGGCCTCTATATCGAGGATCACTCATCCCTGGTGCGGCTGGATCTCGCAACCGGCGAACGGTCGGTTGTTCTGGAACTGCACCCATGATGGAGATCTTCAGATAAGCGACCACTCCAGGACCCGCAGCATGCCCCGTCCTGTGTACAAAAGAAAACGGGATGAAGCCCAAAGAGCCTCATCCCGTCTCTATCAAACGATCCCGGTGGAATCAGGTATTCCCCTGGACTTTATCCAGGCAACACCAATCCGGCACCAGGGTGCAGCACCCTAGTAGCGGGAGCCCCGGTCTTCACGGGGCCGCGCTTCGTTGACCTTCAGATTGCGGCCGCCAAGCTCCTTGCCGTCGAGGGCGCGGATGGCTTCGTCGCCGCCCGAGGACATCACGATAAAACCGAATCCCCGCGGACGACCGGTGTCGCGGTCGGTGATCATCTTGACTTCGTCCACGGTGCCGTGCTCTTCGAACAGCTCGCGGATGTCGCTCTCGGTGGAATCAAAGGACAGGTTACCAACATAGATATTTGTAGACATGGTCTTTCTTCTCGTTTCCTTTTCGAGATCAAACTCGGGGAAGTCCCCCGGTTGATCTTCCTCGGGGCTCAGCAAATTCAGCTGAATGCTCGGAGGGCCCCTTTCGGGGCTGGTGTTCTCTTGACTTGGGCACCAGTCGTCATCATTGACCACTTGATGCTCACTTGAACTCTTGCGTTGTCGCGCTCCTCTCCGCGCATTCAAACCTTGCTGCCCGATGGTCTCAATGGAGCATCCGCAACGGCTGAACCGGACCGGCAGTCTGAATGGGCGCCGATCCGACCGCTATCGCGGCTGCGAGCTTTCGATCCACATCCACGCACTAAAAAAGGACGATCTCAAGACCGTCCCTCTCACTTACGTGCGACATGTCCAAAAACGTGGGCAGACACTAGCACATTCGATGTGTCTTGTATATCAAATAATGAAATATATTCCGGCCTATCGCTGATGACCTCAGGGGCTTCCAAGCCAGGAAGGCGCCACACCGATCAATGTGCAGCCGTCTGCAGCCGTGTCGCCAGATGCCGGATACGGCGGCTGGTTGTACGGGGCCGGGGTCACGTCCTCAGCCACCAGCGTAAACTCGTTGACGCCAATGACCGATCCCAGCGCCGGGATCAATGTGCTCCAACTTGTCTGGAAGCTGCCGCCTGCGGCCACGTTGGTGTACCCGGCCCGCCAGTTGGAGTAATACTGCCCGCCAGCCAGCACCACATCGATGCGGGCCGCGGCAACCCGGACAAAGGACGTGGAGTTGGCCAGTGTCACGGTGAACAGTGACGAGAAGGGGACAGTTCCCCCGGCAGGGAGACAGGACAGGGAAATGTTCATCGTCTCGGGTGCTATGGCAAACACCACCAGGCCTTCCATGGCCGCGGCCCATGACCCGGCCAGTGGCCCACCGCTGCCGTGGAACGATTCCTCGGTAAGGGTAAACCGGCAGGAGTAAGCACCAGGCTGGAGGAACACCCCGCCCACCGGGAGACGTTCCCACTCTCCGAACACGGAGACCGACTGCACGGGATAATCGTCACCCCCGGAATCAGCGTATGCCTCAGAATCGTCCGCATCGAAAATGGCGGTCAACAGCGGACCGTCATCGCCGGTGTGCGGCCGCTGGGTGGTCTTCCACAGAACGTGATAGCTGCTGTCCACCGTAAAGCTTCGCTGAACCGATCCCTCACCATCGGTGACTACATAGCCGAACACGAGGTACCCGGTGAATCGGTAGCGCAAGCCTGTGGGGCTGGACGAGTCCTCGACGTCACGACGCTCGAAATAGAGCAGGTCGTTGGGATTGGGGGATGAACCGTCCCCCTTGTCGTTCAGGTTCTGGCCGTTGGTCCAGACGCTCCCGTTCCACTCCTCCTGCCACCATCGTCCGGCGAGACCGATCAGTTCGTTGGCCGGTGTTCCCGAATCTCCATCGAGCTTGAGCTGATAGGTGAAATTGGGTTTCAGGCCGGTCGCGGAGAGGGAACCCGACAAGACGGGGCCGGTGGGAACAATAGACACAATAGCCAGGGCGTCACTATAGCTGAACCCTGCCTGGTATTCGGAGCTGTATGACTGGTCGGCAACATCGAGCCAGCGATAACCAGCCGGGTTCGATCCCGAATCAACCAGGGAGACCTCGTCCGCCTGAGTACCCGCGGAGACTGCGGCTCCAATGGCAAGAAGTGAAACGATCCGCCACCAACCGCGTTTTCGTCCGATCTGCGTAATGCACAAGTTCTTCCGCGAGCTCCCCCGACAAAATGACGGTGCGAGGTTGAGAATCCAAAATTTTCCAGGTAGTTGTCGGATGGAAACGGGGCAGGGATAGGAATAGGCTCTGTCCGGCGTCACAGCTTCAGATGCCGGATGCAGCATCATTTGAGGTTGTTTTCTACTTCAGGTTACTGCGTTTTTTTCGGTTGCTTGTCCGCTTTCTTTTTTGCATCCTGCTGCTGTTTGCTCTTGTTCTGTTTCTTAGACTTGTCCTTGTCCTTCCTGCCGCCTTTGTCTCCCATTGTCTTGATCCTCCCCCGCTATGAGGTATTCCAATCCTACACTGTCACGAGTTTGCATCTAAATCATTGATACTATACATCATATGGATTGTTTAAACAATGAATATCGAGAGGTCTGTTTTGCCAAACAAGACAGGGTCCGCTCCTTCTACCGATGGACCGATCAGTCCAGCACGGGCAGGACACGTCAAGGGCTGAAGGCTGGGGCGGTCTCATCCCTTTGATGATGCACACAAATCAGCCTCATGGCGTAAATGTTTGATGATTTACGCCATGAGGCTGTTGCATGATTTTATCGTCTAGCCGGTTCGCGAAGTATCTGCCCTCATGCACCGATCTCGCCTGCCTACGGTGCAATCCCCGTCACCGTGCAGGCGTCAGTGTCGATGCTACCAGACGGTGGGTAGGGTGGCTGGTTGTAGGGGGCAGGGGTCACGTCTTCGGCAACCAGAACAAAGAAATTCGTGCCGATGGTTGAGCCCATGTAAAAAGTCTGGGGCCAGGCGAACACATTGCTCGCTCCCGGAAGAATGTTGGTGTAACCTGCCTTGAAAAAGGAGTAATGTTCGCCGGTGGCAAGGGTCACGTCAACATGGCCGGCAATACGGCGTACCTGAGCGATGTGATTGTTGGTCAGTGTCACCGTAAACGTTGTATCGAAGGGCAGCGTGCCGGAAGCTGGCACACAAGTCAGTTCCGCCGAGACCGTTCCCGTCGTATTGATAAGCACCGAAACATCGTCGCTGCCAAAATTGGCCACGGCCAGATCCAGGTGGCTGTCGCCATCCAGGTCACCCATGGCGACCGAGATCGCTTCAACTCCGACCCCAAAATTCATCGCTGTCTGGAAGGTGCCGTCACCGTTGCCCCGCAGAACCGAGACATTTTCGCTCCAATAATTAGCCACAACCAGGTCCAGGTGGCTGTCGCCATCCAGGTTGCCGATGGCGACCGAATGAGCACCGTCATCTGCCCCGTAATCAACTGCAGTCTCAAAGGTGCCGTCACCGTTACCCAGCAGCACCGAAACATCGTCAGTGCTCTCATTCGCCACGGCCAGGTCCGGGTTGCTGTCACCATCCAGATCGCCAATGGCGACCGAACGAGGACCGAAACCGGCCCCGTAATTAACGGCGGCCTCGAAGGTGCCGTTGCCATAGCCCAGAAGCACCATAACTCCGCCGATATCATAATTATAATTCGCTACGGCTAAGTCTGGGTTGCCATCCCCATCCAGGTCGCCGATGACGATAGAAATAGGAGTGTCACCGGCGTCGTAATGCACGGCGGTCTGGAAGGTGCCGTCACCATTCCCCAGAAGTACCGACACGTCGTTGCTATAAGCATTCGCCACGGCCAGATCCGGGTTGCTGTCGCCATTCAGGTCGCCGATGGCGACCGAAAACGGTCCATCACCGGTTCCAATATTCACTGCGGCCTGGAAGGTGCCGTCTCCGTTGCCCGGCAGTATCGAAATGAAGTCGTGGGCGTAATTCGTCACGATCAGTTCCGGACTGCTGTCACCATCCAGATCCCCAACGGCAATACCATCAGGTGAATATCCGGCCGGGTAATTCACCGCGGCCTGAAACGTGCCGTCACCATTACCCAGCAGCACTGAGATGTTGTAATCGTACCAATTCGGCAAGGCCAGGTCCAGTCGGCCGTCGCCATTCAGGTCGCCGATGGCCACCGAATTGGGGAAATCACCAACCCCGTATTCCACACTGGGATCAAACAACTGTGCTTCCGTTGTCGTCGTTGGAAGAATGCAAAGAACCAGCACTGCAAAGAGAAGAATAGATAAAGATCTCACGTCACTAACCTCCACGTTTAAATTCGTGATGACTCAGGACCGTTTCGGGCCGGAAGTTTATGAATGCCTACAACTACTTACAACATAGTGTCTTTTTTACGTAGAGGCAAGTTGCTTCCTCGACTCCATCTCGAAAGCACGCCCGAAAAGGCCATCGGGGCATAAGCAGAGGCTTCGCTCTTTCTACCCTCGGAAGCATATTGGAGACATCCAGGGGACGTGTCCCGTGGGAATCTATATTGTTACTGCAACCGGCGTCTCCAATCTGCTAATGATGTAGTCAATTTAACCTGTTGAAAACAAAGGATGGGGTGTTTTGCAGGGGTCGATTTCTGGATGCGCTGGGAGGCTTGATC
>CBESOE010000005.1:0-90318 GCA_965531145.1 uncultured bacterium
CTGGAGCATTGCCGGAATCGCCAATTCTCAAGTGAACTTCCTGGCCTACGGCACGAACAAATACGGGGTCAATGTGGCCCTGGGCGACCTGGACAACGACGGGTTTGACGAGATCGTCACCGGCGCCGGCCCCGGCGCGGTATTCGGGCCCCACGTCCGCGGTTGGAACTACGACAACACGGCCGGGGTGGACCCGATCCCCGGGGTGAGCTACTTCGCCTACGGCACCCCCAAGTGGGGGGCCAACGTGGCCTGCGGAGACATCGACGGTGACGGATACGACGAGATCGTCACCGGCGCCGGCCCCGGTGCGGTGTACGGACCCCACGTCCGCGGCTGGAACGTGGACGGCGGTCCGGCTGCTTCCATTCCGGCGGTGAGCTACTTCGCCTACGGCACACTGAAGTACGGGGTCAACGTCAGCTGCGGCGACGTGGACGGTGACGGCATGGACGAGATCGTCACCGGCGCCGGTCCCGGCGCGGTGTTCGGGCCCCACGTGCGGGGCTGGAACTATGACGGTTCGGCCGTGTCCACCCTGCCCGGCTTCAGTTTCTTTGCCTGGGAGCCCTCCGTCGCCCGTTTCGGGGCCAACGTCCATGCCGGGACGGATCTGGACGATGACGGCCGGAATGAGCTGGTGGTGGGCGCCGGCCCGGATCCCGATATGGGCGCCGGGGTCAAGGTCTACACCTACAACGGGACACAGATCAACGAGTGGCTCTCGCTGGACGCGTTCCCCGGCCTGACCCACGGCGCCACCGTGGCCGCCGCGGCCAACTAGACGGGTGAAGGATTGAAGCACCACGATATCCGGCGGCGCCGAACTCAAGGGCGGAAAAAAGGGCAGGCCCACGCTCCGAAGCAACCGGCCAGACGCCCGGGAACAGCCCGACCTGGCCGCTGTCTATTTCGGAGGCACGGACATGCTGCAGCACATCTGCGGGGCCCGGGAGAAGCCCTCGGATGTGCTGGGGGTTCAGCCGTACCCCAACATGCTGTCGGCCATCAACGAGGTATACAAGTTATATGACGGTATCGTCGGTGAGGTGCAGGCGGTCAGTTCCGAATCGGACGAGAAGATCCGCCAGCAGCTTCGCCTGATGGGCTACATCGAGTAGCCCCCTTAATCTTCTCGAAATTGCGGTTGACTTCCCCTCGCATCAATGATCTACTGTTTTTATCGATATATACACGTTGTTACAGTCCTCGCCATCATCAGGGCTGATCGGATGGGAGCCGGACGGGTAAGCAAATATCACCCAGGCTCCGGGCTGTGCGACACACCACGTTTCCGATGAAGAGAAGGAGAACAGCCATGCAAATAGCAAAGAACGACATACCGGTGAAGATCGAAGCACCCGGCGTCCTGGTCCGCCAGCAAACCGATTTTGGCGATGCCGCCGACTACGGCACCATTGGCGGCGAGCACTACACCGTGGCCGGCGGGGCAGATCTGGCGCCGCTGCTCAAGGGCCTGGAGGGCGACATGTGCCAGTCACCGCACTGGGGTTACATGATCGAAGGCCAGTGCACGGTCACTTACGGGGACGGTTCGGAGGAGAAGATGGCCACCGGTGACCTGTTCTACTGGCCGCCCGGCCACTCGGTGCGGATGGACAAGGATTCTGAATTTGTCCTCTTCAGCCCGCAGCACGAACACACCCCGGTGATGGATCACCTGCGCAAGCAGATGATGTAGCAGGACAGTCAGTGATGGAGCAGGGCCCGCCGCTGGTGATGAGGTTAAAAGTGCCGGAGGCGGGCCCGGTTGTGTACAGATTACATGGAATTAAATATAATGGAAAGGAAGGGTCATACAGGAGCACTCATCGATGAAGAGAATCCGCCCCGGCCTGATGCGGCCGGGGCGCAATGCGTCAGGTTATCAGAACATGAAGTGGAGATAGGCTTCGAACGCCGAGACGTCTAAAGCGAGGTCCCAATCGAGGATGGACCCATCCTCCTTGGTAATGTCGTAGCCATCGTAGCCGTATTTCAAGCCAAACCCCACGTGGTCCCAGGTCCGGTGTTCCAGTCCGATGTAGGACCTCCAGACATTGCCACTGTAATCCGGCAGCGGGCTGAGGGTCATGTAGCCCAGTCCGACATTGAGGAGCAGCCGATGGACCAGGTGCTGCCGCAGTTTGACGGAGAGTGTGGGGACCGGCACACCGCTATTCAGGTCGGCGCCGAGGCTGCCATCAACGCCTTCGACGCCCAAGCCGGCTTCCACAGAGGCCCACGTGAGGCTGAGCCCGATGGAGAGGGCGGTCCGTTCCTTGGTCACCAGCCAGAAGTCATAACCGAACTCGAGAAACGTCGTGTCAAAGTAGCCGGTGACAGTGGCGTCCACCGGAAATGTCTCATCGCCCCACTCCAGGTCAAAGCTGATCTGATGTGTCGTATCACGCGGCAACTGGAAATAGCCCACTGATACCTGATGCCGGCGGCCGATGAGATACGCGGCGTTGATGTGGATGCTCGTTGGTGAACTCTCGAATCCCAGGTCATCCTCAAGGCTGATGGTGGTGCCTTCTCCAAGTACGTTCGAATAGAGGGTTATATCGGTAGTGGACCCGAGGAAGATACCGCCGAGATTGATTTCCCAGCGGTCCACCAGTTCGTTGTCCTCAACGGCCTTCGCCGCCGGGCTGCCGATGCCGGCAACCAGCAAAACCAGGGCCAGAACACCGAGGGTCTTCTTCCAGCGGTGATTAAGGAACAATGCCTTACACATGCCATGTCTCCTTCCATGTCTGTCCGGTCGTCTGACGGACGGTCTGATTCTCCTAGGCCAATATCCACTTGAAAAATAACTGAGCCTTGTTGATTCGTTTGATCTTGAGATAGTAACGCATTTCCCCGTTAAATGGAATCGGAGTCTCAACCGGAACTCCGTCTGGCGATCCGGTTCATGATCGCCACCATCACCGGGTAGATGAACCAGGAGAACTCCCAGGAAACACTGAAACCAAAGATCACCGGCCCACCGATAAAGGCAAAGGGAATGGTGATCGCCGCGGTGAGCGGCTCGGCACGGTAGCGGATCGCCTTCTGCCGGGCTTCCTCCTCGGTGACGTCCGGATGGAGCAGCCCTTTTTTCCTCGCCCGGCGAAAAGCCAGCAAGGCGCAAAGACCCACCAAGGTGGCCGAAATGCTCTCGAAACCCCAGGTTCCGGCCTGTCCACCGATCTCCACCCCGAGTTTCATCGAGTAGAGAAAGACCAGGAGGAAGAAGTTCTGCAGGAGGATGAACGCGGAGTGGACTCCGTCAGTGGCCTGCAGGACACCGAGCAGTTGATTGCTCTGCAGCCAGTAGATCACCGCCCAGGCCAGGGCAAGAAGGAGAACGATGACAATGGCGCCGTTCTCGTCGAGGTAAGCCCCCAGGGATTCCCACTGGTTTCCCATACTGTCCGGCTTCGGGATCAGCATGAAGATCCGCCAGATGATGATGGCGTATAACACGTCTGTCAGACGCTGCAACCGCACCAGGTGCAGCCCCCGGCGCCGAACGCTGCTGGACACCGGATCGCTCATGCTGTATGCCTCCTGTTTCTACCGGGAATTACTTTTTCGTTAAGTCCGAGCCATCAGCTTCAGCAGTAGCGGGGAAGACCGCCCTTGCCTCCCGCACGAACAACGAACGCAACTTGTCCCAAAAATCTCCGCCAAGTACAAAGAGGCTGGTCACCAGGACAATATCTCCGCCAAGGTGCCACCACAACGGGTGGGCGTCAAAGCCCGGCAGGTGGTGGTGGAGGTAGGGACCCAACAACCCAACCAGAATCGGAGCAACAAACATCACCAGTCCCACCCGGTAACGGACCGGGCCGACGGTGTCCGGCGGCCCGTATTTCCGCATGAACCGGCCCAGACGCCGCTTCAACTCGGCAAAGCCCTCCTTGCCCATCACCGCCGCGGCCGCGAGGGTCATCACCTCGGGAACACCCACAGCCAGGGCGCCCGAGATCAGGGTCTTCCAGCCCACCGGCAGGCTCGATGCCGTGACCAGCGGGATCGCCGCCGGTGCAAAGAAACCAACCACGAAGATTGTCACGCCAACCGGAAAGCGCCAGTTGCTCTTTTGCTGCTGGTCCGCCATGTTCACTATCCCCTCCCCGCTCCGGTCTCCATCCCTTTCATCGCCCTAAAAGTCGTAGTTCAGCCTCACACCCCACACCCAGGTATTCACAGCTGCGGCTCCCTGGTCGTTGCGGTGCCAGTATTGGATATCGGGCATCAGGTTGATCGCCTGGGTCAACTGGACCCGGTAAAACAGTTCGCCGCCCGACTCAGTGGCCCGAGACTCATCGCTGGGATCGCCGGCAAAGATCCCCACACCGGCGATGTCCTGCGGCCGTCCCAGCGGTGTGAGCCACATCAGCCCCAGCTGGACCAGCTCTCCGTATTCAGAGGACAGCCGTGTGAACGAGCGGCTCCAGCGTCCGGCCAGCGCCCAGCTGCCGCCAAATCGCCGGTCGGCAGTGAGCATCAGCGTCTGCCCGGGGCCCTTGGAGGGCTCTTCCCCGTCCTGAACGTCGAGGTGCCCGAAGGTCAGCCGCACGGCCGTCTCGTTGGGGCCGTCAAGGTCCGTTTCCATGCCCACCTCGCCGAGGTAGAGCATCTGCCCATCGGCCAGGCTCGAGAAATCGGGGTACTGGCGGTTGGCCTTGCCGTCCATGATCGCCGCCGAAACATAGAACGGCGCCTTCCAGCCGATCCAGTTGAGGCCCAGGCCGATGTCGTTGGCCCCCACCCACTGGGCTCCGGCCGCGGTGGCCAGCGGCCGGGCCATGAAGTGGCGGCGGTCGTCATCGAGGTAGCGGCCCACACCGAAATATGCTGGTGCGTAAAGCTGCCCGGCGCGAAACCCCCAGCCACTGCCCGGCCCGGTGCGGAACTCGTGCTCCCAGTGCAGCAGGCCCAGGGTGGAGAAAACCAGGTCGGGGTCGGTGTCGAGATCGTTGGGGGTCTCCACCAGTTGCTGGTTGTCGGCAAAGGCCCGTGTTATCGGGTGGCCAAAGGTCACGTCATGGGCGAAACCGAACACCAGCCGGCCAGCACTGTTGCCGGTTCGCACCGGCTCCCAGGTCATCAGCGCCAGAAACTCGCTGATCGAGTGCGCCGGCCCGCCTTCACTGCCCCACTGGGCATTTGCCGAGAAGTATCCGCCAAAGGAGATGTTGTTGTCAGCCCACAGACGATTCTTGAAATCAAAGTAGTCGGAACCGAGCAGCCCGTTGCCGATCAGGACATCGTCGTGGGGCCGCGGGTCGCTGGGCCCACGGTCCTCCAGCCACTTGCCCCGGGGCAGGATGCTTGAGAAGGGCTCGTCTTCGGCACCGAAGGCCGAATGTGCGACAAACAGGGTGCAGGCAATCACCAGCGCGGCAGCGGCCGCCACAACACGGCGAGCGCACTGTCGGCTCCATCCGGAGCGGGCACCTCCCTGCACGGTCTGCTCCTCGTTCCCGGCCTATGGATGAGAAATCCCCGGGGACCTCGCGGCCCCCGGGATGCACCCTGCTGGCGTTACTTGTCGCCAGCGCCCTTGGTGATCGCTTCCATCACGCGGTCGAGGCTGAAACTGCCCGGCTTCTGGCGCGGCGGAAAGTCTCTGAAACTCTGCAGCCATTGGCCAACATAGGCGCCGGCGGGCGCGAACATGAACATGTGCTCAAACTGCCACTTGCCGTAGCCGATGGCTTCATGATGGGCCCGCTCGAAGGGATCCGTGCGGAGATTGCCGATCATCGGCATCCGCAGTGTCTCGTATGGCTGAGACCAGACGTGCATTCCATGGGCGTTCTGCCTCAGGAAAGTGATCTTCCAGTCGTTGTAGCGCAGTGCCGCGACGTTGCCGTCGTCGGTCCAGTAGAGGAACTCATGGCGTGGCCAGGCGGCCTCTCCCTTGAGCGCGGGCATCAGGTTGTAGCCGTCGAGGTGGACCTTGTAGTTCCTGTCTCCAACGGTCTTGCCTTTGAGCAGGTCTTCTTTGACGTTGGGGTCGCCCGCCGCCGCGAGCAGCGTGCTGAGCATGTCTTCATGCGAAGCGATCTCGTTGTTGATCGTTCCAGGTTTGATGACGCCGGGCCAGCGAATCGCTGTCGGAACCCGGAAGCCGCCCTCCCATTGCGTGGCCTTCTCGCCGGCGAACATGGTCGAACCGCCGTCGGGCCAGGTGAACACCTCGGCACCGTTGTCGGTGGAATACATGACGATGGTGTTGTCGGCAATACCCAGTTCATCGAGCTTGGCCAGCAGCTGGCCCACCATGGCATCGTGCTCCACCATGCCGTCAGCATATACACCAAGACCGGTCTTACCCTCGGACTCGGGCTTGAGGTGGGTCCAGACGTGCATGCGGGTGCTGTTCCACCAGACAAAGAAGGGCTTGTCCGCCTTGGCGGCCCGATCGATGAAGTTGAGCGCTGCAACGGTGACTTCCTCGTCCACCGTCTCCATGCGCTTCTTGGTCAACGGGCCGGTATCCTCGATCGCCCCGTCGGCATAACTGTGGATGACGCCACGGGGACCGAACTTCTCGGCGAAAGTTCGCCCGTCAGCGAGCTTCATATCCCCCGGATAGTCCGGGAGCTCCGGCTCCTCTTCAGCGTTCAGATGGTAGAGGTTGCCGAAGAACTCGTCGAAGCCGTGATTGGTCGGCAGCATCTCGTCGCGGTCACCGAGGTGGTTCTTGCCGAACTGACCGGTCATGTAGCCATGTTCCTTGAGCAACCCGGCGATGGTCGGATCTTCTACCTTCATCCCTTCCGGGGCGCTGGGAAGGCCGACCTTGGTCAGGCCGGTGCGCATGGGTGACTGGCCGGTGATGAAGGAGGCGCGACCGGCGGTACAGCTCTGCTGGCCATACCAGTCGGTGAACACAGCGCCTTCCTTGGCGATGCGGTCGATGTTCGGCGTCTGGTAGCCCATCATCCCCATGTTGTAGGCCGAGACGTTGAACTGGCCGATGTCATCCCCCCAGATGATCAGGATGTTCGGTTTGTCCGCTGCCGCTGCCGGCAGGGTCAGGGCCATGATCGCCAGCAGGGCAATCGCGAATCCAAGTGTTCTTCTCATCTGATCGATTCCTCCTTTGTTACACAGTTGCACTGTTGCACAATTGACTACCCACCCACCGGGAGGGTGTAGGTCACGTTGAAGCGGTAGGAATTCTTTACTGCTGATCCCTGCCAGTCTTTATAAAACAAGCTGGTGCGGTATTCACCGTAAATGTTCCAGCTGCTCTTTTCGTTGACGAACACCTTTCCCACACGAAGGGCCATCGGCATGTAAAATTTGCTGGAGTCCCAGTCGTAGAGGGCCACCATGTCGCCGTTGCCAACATACCAGCCCTTGCCCAGACGGTAGTTGAGGAAGGGGGCGATTCCCAGCGGGTTAGCGTCGCTGGTGCCCGGAGCCAGGGCATCGGGATCGACGCTTTGCCAGGACTGGGTGAGGAGCAGGCCGTAAAACCACTTGCCCTTGCTGTTGACCACGGCCGTGGCGAAACCGTAGCCCCACTCGTCCTTGGCCACCTTGGTGCTCCCCGGCGTGGTGATCAGCGGTCCGATGCCAAAGCGCCCCGAACCCCAGTCCCACTTTTTGGGGATGATCAGCGCAAAGATTTCCGTGTTGCCAAACCCGGAATCGCCATTTGCATTTTCGTAGTGCCGGAGGGTGACCCGCGGCAGGATGGTCATGCTGTTCAAGGCAATCGGCGCGACGATCCTCAACTGGACATAGTCGTCCAGGCCGGCGGGCCGGGTCGTGCCATCGTCCAGGGTGTCGTCGTGGTAGTCGGGCATGGTCTGGTAGGCGAGCTGGAACGACCACTGGGTGGCCGTGCTGTCCAGTGCCGCAGTCTCGCGGTCCGCCTCGGATTGCTCGGCAGCTTCGCCGGTATCGTCACTGGAATCATCACCGGAAGCGTCTTCCTCCTCGCCATCCGGTGCGCTGTCCGCGGTCGCTACGGCCGCCGGCCAGCAGACCAGTAACCCGCAGACAACAAGGACAACCCATAGCTGAAAGATTGAAGATGCTTTTCTTTTCGCCATTTTTCTCTCCTCATTTGGGCCTGACGGCCAAACAAAAAAGCCTGAGAACAAACCAGTGAACGATGATTACCTTTCTCGATGAAGATTGGGGAATATAAACCCGAGGGTGAAGCTGAAGACCGCCTTCGGGGCGGCATCGGGTTTGAAGACATGGTAATACCCTTCCAGTTTCAGATCGATTATCTGTTTACCAACCCGGAACAGGCGACCGGCCCCACCGCCCACAGGGACGATCCAGCGGTTCCGGCCTGTCTGCATCCAGTTGACCATGATAATCGGGTCGGTGAACAGAAACCACTTGTCATTGATCTTCCAGTTGAAGATTGGTTCAACCACCAGGTTGCTGATGTTTGAGCGGTCGGCATCGCCGCCAAGCGACCACAACTGCCTCGTGATCATGGTCAGTCCCCAACGATCTTGCCGGGCCAGGAAGACCAGCGCCGGACCGGCGCCCCACTTGCCGCTGCCCAACTGGTCCTCGGTGGCGGTGGGGAAAGAAGCCACCATCCCACCCGCGATGCTGACCGGTTTCAAACCTCGAGGTTCAACCGCAAAAATATAGGAGATATCACCGAGCCCGGTGAGACTTTTCCCGCCCACCGGCTGGGTCTGATCCGGCAGCCAGGTGGCATTTTCGTCGAGGGCCGTTATCGGCACGACCACTCGGTTGATCACATACCATTCATTTGTATTGAAGGTGTAGATGGGACGGATGTTGAGCACGGTGAAATCGCCGTTGTGCGCCCCGTTATCAGTGGTGAACTTGAACGGCAGGGACAACACCGATTTGCGCTCGTCCCCCGCACCGGAGCCGGGCGCACCGCCGGAAATGTCCTCGGCAGTTGAATCCGCCCCGTCAGGGGGATCCGCCCCTTCCACGGCCATCAGGGCAGGATGGAACACCAGCACGGTAAATATGGCGAACCATAAAGCCACTCGATTGTTCATCTACTCACCCTGATCCGGGATGACTATCATTAATTCGTAGCCCGAACCCGGTACCGGAACTCGCAATTCCTTGAGGGGGCCCAGGATGCGGATGGCGCCAGTACAAAGTAGAGAAATGCCTTGCAACTCAGCTGACGGTGACCGGGGCCTGGAATTCCATGATTTTCATGTTCTCCATCCGCCCGAGGACTTCGATGGCTCCCATAATCGTCTGGAACCGCCCTGTCTGCATGTGCGCCTCGAGGAGAGCCATCGACTTCCAGTGCTCGACCCAGAGCAGCCGGTTGTTCCAACCGATCTGGTCATAAAGCCCCTGGTCCAGGCAGCCTTCTTCCCTTGCCTCGGGCCTGGAAAGCGACTCGAAGGTCTGGAAGAACTCGTGGCGTTGGCGACGATCCATGGTGATGATGACCTGAAAACCTACCATATCCCACTCCTCTTGTGCAATGATCTCCCCAACTAGTAAAGCAATCGGGATGCCAGATGGCCGCCTCACCTGGTTATTCAGCCAAACTATTCATTTTATTCAGCTTAATTGAAATTGTGCACAAAGAAGAGGACGCAGCCAGGCCACCATATATGGCGGGTCACGGTATGTGGTGGATTCAGGAGGGTCGGGACCACTTGATCCCCAGCTTGCTCATCCGGTTGCGGAGGGTGCTTGGTTTGAGTTGGAGAATCTCCGCGGCACCGCCGGATCCCTCCACCTTGCCGCCGGTCCGGTCGAGCACTCTCATGATGTGCCGCCGCTGGATCTCGTCCAGGCTCTGCGATTCGTCACCGGGGATACCCGGAGACAGGCCACCGCCGTTTTTCTGCAGCAGTGGCGGCATGCCAACGACCTCATCCCGGGCGGCCACAACCGCACTCTCGAGCACGTTTTTCAGCTCCCGGATGTTGCCCATCCAGGGGTGCCGGGTAATCCTGTTCATAACGTGCACCGGGATCTGGTCGACGGTCTTTCCCTGCTGGCTGGAAAAGCGGGTGAGAAAGTGATGGACCAGCAGGGGGATGTCCTCCGGCCGGTCGCGGAGCGGGGGGACAGTGATCGGGTAGACGTTGAGCCGGTAGAAGAGGTCACGGCGAAAACGCCCGGCCTCCACTTCGTCCGCCAGGCAACGGTTGGTGGCGGTGATCAGGCGGACGTCGACGTGCTTGCCCTTCTCGCTGCCCACCCGCGAGACCATGCCGTCTTCCAGCACGCTGAGCAGCTTGGCCTGTATCTCCAGGGGCAGCTCGCTGATCTCGTCGAGGAAGAGGGTGCCCTTGTCCGCCAGCTCGAAGTGGCCCCGCCGCCGCTGGATCGCCCCGGTGAAGGCCCCCTTCTCGTGGCCGAACAGTTCGCTCTCGATGAGGCTGGTGGACATGGCCGCACAGTTGACCTTGATCAGCGGCCGTTTTCGACGCGGGCTGCGCCCGTGGATGGCCCGGGCCACCAGCTCCTTGCCCACGCCGGTCTCACCCTCGATGAACACGGTGGTGGTGGTGGGCGCCACCTCGGAGATCCGGTGCCAGACATACTTGATCGGCTTGCTCTCGCCGATCATCTCCTCGAAGTTGGACGCCGCCTGGATCTCCCGCTGCAGGTAGATGTTCTCGGCCTCCAGCTGGTCGCGCAGCCGTGAGACCTCGGCCAGGGCAACCTTCAGGTCCTCCTCGGCCGCGACCCGGTCGGTGACGTCGGTGACGCTCTCCAGCACCTGCACCACCTCACCGTTCTCGTCCTTGATCGGCTGGGAAACGATGTAATGCCAGGCCCGGCTCGGGCCGTCGGTCCGGCGCCTGGTCTTGTGCGCCTCCCCGTCGGCAAAGGCCATCAGGGCCCCGCACCCTTCGCAGGGCGTGGTCCGGTCTTCGGAAAAGGTGAAGCACTTCTGCCCGACAGGATCCCCGTGCGGGATCATCTTGCGCAACTTCTCGTTCATCCAGACCACGTTGAGGTCACGGTCGATCAGCACCATCCCCGTGTCCAGCGCGGCGAGAATGACGCTCATCTGATAGCTTTCCCTGGCCAGCTCATCGCGGGAAAGGTCGTTCCAATCAGTGTCGTTGTGATCCTGGGAGTGGTTCGGCTTTTTTGGGTGCTTCATGGGTCCGGTTCAGATCCTCGTCGAATCCTCGTGTGGGGATGGGCATGGCAGGCGCAAGAGCCCGTCACCAGGCGTACTGGTATCCCAGCACGACGGAGTAGTAGCGGGTGCCGGCACCGCGGTTGCCGCCGCTGCCGATCATCACACTCACCCCCTGGTTGGCCCGGATCGGGTAGGCCATGGCCACCGCCAGTCGCGTGTTGCGCTGGATGGTGGCCCGCTTGACGCCGTCGATGGTGGTCCGCCCGCCGTAGCCGTAGCCGGCGGCCAGCGCCCACCAGAACCCGGGGCGGATGGTGCGGATCGCATGCAGCTTGGTGACCAGCAGCGACTCCTGTTCGAGAAGCTGGCCCTCCAGGTAGTCACTGTTGTTGCCGAACAGCCAGGCGCCCACCGCGCCCTCGATGCTCCACTTGCCCAGCGGGTGACCGAACCCGATCTCGGGGATCAGGCCCCAGCGGTTGGCTCCGAGATTTATCGCCCTGGTCCCGTCGTATTCTCCGGTGGGCGCGATCACCTGCAGCCGGAGGCCCCACACCGTATCCGGTTCGTAATCGGCCATCTCCGCCGCGGACATGGCCTCGGCCCCGGCAAACAGGGTTTCGATAACCACCCGGGTGTCGGCGAGGCCGTTGGTGTCACGGGTGCGAAATTCGCCTTCGACAATACCGTCCCAGTGGCCGCTGGACCAGGGCTGCACCAGCTTCAGTTTCGTGGGCCGGCCGAACATCTCCAGGGTGCGGACATACCGTGCCACCACCAGGTGCACTTCCGAATCGACGTCATCGATCGGCAGCGACGGATCGAGGAACACCGCGCCGGTCAGAAAACCGTACCCGATGCTGAAGAAATTGAGGCCCACCGGCGCCACTGAGTAGGACCGGGGCTCGAACTCCTGGGCGCCGGCCGGGGACAGACCAAACAGCGCACACAGAATGCCGGCAAGTACCCAGGCTCTGTTCAGTTTCACCATGTTCTCCCTTAGCAGTTGTATCCAGGCTTGATCACAGGCCTGTGGTTCTGAGGAAACAAACGGTGATAAGGCATAATGCCCTACTGTCATTGCGAGCGTAGCGAAGCAATCTCTCCGGCAACGATACCGACGTCAATGAGATTGCTTCGTCGCCTGCGGCTCCTCGCAACGACACCACGGGACAGCGCTGTTCCTTTCAATCACCAACTGCGGCTCATGATGAAAGTATAGAAGATGATTTTGAAGTTGACAATATTTAACCGAACCGGTGACCAGTGCTGCGGGATTCCGGCCGGAAAGAACTCGGCCCGCCGCCGACCGGTCTCTCGACGGTCGGGGCGGGCCGGTGGTCTGCCAATCATCACGGATCAGGGAGCGGCCCCGGTCACCGTGCACTTGTCACTGTTGGTGCTGCCCGACGGGGCGTGGGGCGGCTGGTTGTATGGCGCGGGCGTCACATCCCGCGACATGAAGGTGAACAGGTTGTCACCGATAACATAGCCCAGAGCCGGCAGGGTCTGGTTCCACTGGGTAACCACGTTCTGCTGCGGCTGGATGACCTGGTACCCACGCCGCCAGTTGGCGATGTGCTTGCCGCTGGCCAGGTCCAGATCCACCTGGGTGGCCACTCGCCGGAAACTGTCACAGGTGTTGGTGATGGTGTAATTCATGTGGGTGATGAAGGGAACCGTACCGGCGGCAGGGATGCAGCTCACATCGTCGACAATGGTGGGGACGATGGACTTCTTGCCCCAGATCTCAATGTCATCGATGTTCCAGCCGCAATAGGTGTTGGCTCCATCGGTGGGGCCCATGGTCCAGCGGACTCTCACGTCGGACCGTCCGTCCGCCACCGCCGAGATGTCGATGTCCATCTGCACCCAGCTGCTGTCGACGATCTCCGTCTGGTTCTCCCACACCGTGACCCACGGGCCGCCGGCGGCACTTACGCGGACAGAGGCGTGGTCGTGGCTCGGGTCCTCCACCCCCAGCCAGCGCCGGAACTTCAGCCGGGTATCGGTGCTGTCCGAACAGTCAAAGGACGTGCTGGTCAGATGCTCGGCGAGGAGGTTGTTGGCGTAGTCACCGGCGAGGTTGTAACCATAGGTGTTTGCCCCGGTCCAACCGCTGTCGGGATCGGGTCCACCGTTCTCCCCCCCGGCGCCCTGCGGCGGCCCCAGGGCCCAGCCGCCGTCGGCGGTCCAGCCCGGGTTCCAGCCGAGCAGCCACTGCTGCTGGCGAACCGGATCGCTGATCGGGGCGGTGATGTTGACAATGCTCTTGGTGGCGCCGGTCAACCCCGAGGGCGGGAAGGGGGGCTGGTTGAACGGTGCGGGGGTCACGTCGGTTACCAGGACATCGTAGCGGTTGACCCCGATGCAGCTCGCCTCCTCATAGTTGTAAACCTGGACGTGGGTCTTGGCCTCGTCCGGACTGATCTCCAGCGTCCCCTGCCAGTGTCCGGGCAACTCGGTGCCGTCGGCCAGGGTGACGTCCACGCTGTAAGCCAGTGTCCGGTCCACCGGGGCATAGCAGCCGGCGGTGAGCGAGCAGGTGATCGCCACCGGCGCCGTGCCGGAAGAGGGCGTGCAGCTGAGGTCCACCCAGGGCAGCGCCGGGATCGAATCAACACCGAACCCGGTGACCGAATCACCCTCGCCGCTGGGGAAATTGGCATAGAGCTGGTCGGTCCAGGACTGGGTGGAGGTGATCTCGGTCTCCATGGCGATGCGCTCGCCACCGAGCTTCCAGTTGGTGTAATTGGAGTAGTCGATGCCGTCATAGGTGACGGTCCATTCCAGCCAGTCGTTGGACGGGTGGCTCACCCCGCCGGTACCGGTGGCGTAGACCGGGAAATCATCCCATCCGGTACGCCCCGGCCACCACTTGATGATATCGGTCTCGGTCTGGTCAAAGGTGCCGCTCCAGGAATGCGGCTCACCGAGAGTGCCGTCCGCCTCTTTTCTTCGGACCGAGATCTCCCAGCTCTTGCCGGCCGCACCGGAGAGGTAGAGAATGCCCGGCTCGTTGGCCACACCCAGGGCGCCGCCACCGAACACATTCCCGCCCAGACGGTAGGGCAAGGTCAGGCTGAAGGGCAGTTCGCCCAGGTTTATGGGCACGATGTTCGTGCCATGGTAGGTCAGGTCGGTATCGAGGAAGTAGTTGCGCCCGTTCTCGTACAGCCCGTGTTCCCAGTTTGGCGGACGGTAGTCGCTGGCCACAAAGTTGTCATCGTTCAGCACGTAATCGACAAAATCCTTGAACACGGCACTGGTGACTTCCTTCACCCCGGAAGCGTGCCCGCCCTGGAGGCTGATAAAGGTGGTGTGCTCGAGGCCGTTGTCGCTGAGCCAGTTATCCATATCGATGAAGTGGTTCAACGGGAAGAAGCAGTCGTGAGAGCTGTAGGAGATGAAGACGTACTTGCCCTGCAGGGTCTGCAGATTGGCCGAATGGTCGGGGCTCATCTGGTTGGCCTTCTGGGCCATAGGTGTACCGTCGGTGATCGGGCCAAAGGCGGGAACCAGCAGGTCGGGGTTCATGCCGCCCGGGGGCACGTGATCGTAACGGAAAGCGCCGGGGCCCAGGTTGATGTTGTAGGTGCTGGCAAAAGCCGGATGGGTAGCCACCGGCACCTCGCTCAACTTGCCCAGAGCCAGGGGGGAGATCTTGGCGAACAGGCCGATCACCGTGTAGTCGTATGTCTGGTGGACCATGTTCTGGGCCAGGGTCAATGCGCTGAACCCGGCACGGGACCCGCCAAAGGCGATGATGCGGTCCTTGTCGCAGCCGTAGGTGTTGTGCAACAGCTGGATCATCAGGTTCATCGCCTCGCGCGCCTCGTCGTTCACCCCCATGGAGTGATACCCGCCGTTGTTCCAGCGAACGTAAACGATGCCACGGTTGTCCTCATCGAAGAGATAGGCGTTCTTGACCCCGGTGAGGTTGAAGGGCAGTTCGTTGAAGACCCCGTCATTGAGCCCCTTGGCCCCGTAACCGGCACCATTCATCACCACCGGGTAGCGATTGGCCGCATCGATGGAGAAGTAGGGCGGGAAGGTGATGGTGAACATCGATTTTGTCGGCAGGTGCTCCGAACCCTCGAGCATCACGTGGTTGGCCACGATCTGGATCCGGTTGATGCCCATCTGCAGATCCTCGATCCGGTTGAGCACGTCCACACCGTCGATCTCCGGCTGGCAATACTCCTCCCATGACGCGAGGATATCCTGCAGGGTGCTGTTCAGCACGCCCACGTCATCGGTGTACATCCAGTCGTAGTCGTTGTACGACGGAATGTAGTCCACCCGGCCCGGGTCGGGATCGACCCCGTATCCGGGATTGAAGTACCCGGCCCCGGTCTCGGGGTCGGAGATGGTCCAGTTGGTATTGACCACGAATGGATCATCGGGATTGTCGGCACTGGCGGTGAAGGTGCATACCGCAAGGGTGAGCAGAATGAAACCGGCCACAGCCAATCTTCGCATCGTCATCCCCCTTCATTCTTTGCCCCGTGGAACGGCGAAGACACTCCGCCGGTTCACGGGAACTGACCTTTAAAAATGGTTCACCGCTCGTCAAGAAGAGATCCGTACTTCCCGGAAAAAGAAATCGGGGCAACCGTACACGGGCGGGAACCCTGCCCGGCCTGAAGATCACCCCACACTGCTGTAAAACTGAAACCTACCCGAGGAAAAGCTCTATGGGAGAAAATATAATCGCTGATGATCAAAATGTCAAACTGGGGAAACCGTCTTTTCGCACTGTTTTCCAGCGCCGAACATCCGAAAACAGACAGGGACAGTATCGGTAAACATCATTGTCACCAAATGAAAATAAATGTGGCCCGCAGCCTCGAAACTGCGTATACATCATCAGTGGCGAAACCACGCCACAATACTCATCCAATAAAATACGGAATCCGTTTCTGACCCGGAGGAATGTGCAATCGAACTGTCGGCAGTTGAACCCGTCCACGGCAAAAGCCACAAGACATACAATTGCAACGATTTATGGAGGTAACAATGAAAAAGGAGTACCACGGATTGTCCCGAACACGTTGCCCAGGATTCGATTCAACCAGCTCATGAGGCAGACTGACCGGATACCCCTCCCCCTTCTGACTGACCTGCCTCAGCCTCGGGACTGAAACGAGCAGACCCGGCAGCACAGTACGACTCATGCAAAGAGTCCGTTCACAATTTTTTGAAATCTTCAGTTAAGAATCGTGTCACTCGGCGAACAGTATTGCTGTACACCCGGTGGTTCTTTTTCTGCAGGTTTTCCGGCCCGATTTCGCAACTACAAATGAAGGGACCCGGTCAGACCAGACCTCAGGCCGGGATAGCGTATGTCATCGACTCCAGGGAGAGGTGACGGACCGAGGTGGACGCCAACCGGGCGTCCAGGACAATCAACAGGATCGATATTCAGAAAGGGGGATGATGCCATGCCAGCTACGCAATGGCAGGGGATGGACGGGAAACACTTCGTGTTCGACCATTCAAGTTCGAGGGACCCGCATCCTCTGTGAACGTGTGTCGACAGACAACATCCGGAGGAAAAGAGATGAGTCGAAAAATGCTGATCGCCTTCGCGGCACTGGCGTTTCTCTTCAGTGCCAGCGCAGTGGCGGAAACAGTCGTGCCGGGCGGGGACGTTTTCGGCACCTGGGATGAGTTCGGTTCACCATATCTGATCAAGGAGGAGATAACCGTGCCGGCGGGTCAGACCCTGACCATCGAACCCGGAGTGGTGGTGGACGTTCGCGGGCACTTCAAGATGATCGTACACGGCTGTCTGGAGGCCGTGGGAACAGAGAGGCAAAGGATTCTTTTCACAGCGGCGAACAGCACTGAGGGCTGGCACGGCATCCGCTTCATCGACGCCCCGGAGGCCGGTTGCCTCGAGTGGTGCATCATCGAACACGGGCGAGCAAAGGGAACCGATATCAATGATCCGGAAGGTTGGGGCGGAGGTATCTTCTGCAGCGGCTCCAGCCCGGCCATCACCGACTGCATTATTCGGAAGTGCTCCGCCATCGGGTCAGGCGGCGGAATCTTCTGCCATCAATCCAAATCGGAGATCACGCGCTGCAATTTCACCGGAAACTATGCCTCGATCCTGGGTGGTGGTGTGGCTGTCTACCTGTCCGACGTTGCGATTCGGCAAAGCGGCATCACCAACAACAGCAGCGATATGTGGGGGGGAGCGATCTACACCCAGGATTCTGACACCGAGATCGAAGACTGCGCCATTCTCCGGAATCAGGCCGACCAGTTGGGAGGAGGGATCAACGCCAACAACTGGCCCAAATACCAGGAGAAACTGCTGACCGTACGGGGCTGCACGATCACCGGAAACAGTTCGGGGATGTGGGGCGGCGGGATCTCCGGTGACACTCTCACTATGGTCATCGAGGACAACGTTATCTCGGGGAACCGGGCTCCGGGCAGGTATGGCGGTGGAATATACGTCAACAACAGCGCCGGAACCATTGAAAACAACATCATCTCGGGGAACACAGCGCTTGCCGGCGGGGGCATCAGCATGGCCACCAACTGCTCCGTCGATCTGATCAACAACCGCATAACCGGTAACTCGGCTACGGAAGATGGCGGGGGTATCCGGTGTACCATCGGAAGCACCATACTGCTCAGAAACATGACCATTGCCGACAACGTCGCGGCAAGGGGGGGAGGGATCTTCGCTCGCAACAGATGCACTGTGCGTTCGATAAACACGATTCTCTGGGGCAACAAGTCACACACCGGAGAGGCGGTCTGGATCGGCGGCTCCATTGGAACGCCTTCCACCCTGAGCATCAGCCACTGCGATGTGCAACCGGGTGACTCTTCGCTCTACGTGGCCCTGGGCAGTGCGCTGGAGTGGGGCGACGGCATGGTCGCCAAGGATCCAATGTTCATCGACCCGGCCAACGGCGATTACAACCTCTGCCAGGACCCCTGCCAGCCGGGGGTCAAGAACCCCTGTGTCAACACCGGTCACCCGCTCAGCCCGGTGATCCCGGGGTCCACCCGCAGTGATTGCTGCTGTGACGTGGGGCTGGTGGACATGGGCTACCACTCCCCGGTCCCGAACTCGGTGGCCACCAATATCTGGATCGAGCCCGATTCGGGAGTTCTGCCCTTCACCACCCGGGTCAGCGCCACCATGCGCAATGCACTGGGGGTCCAGCGCACCGTTGTCGGCCAGATCGCGATGACCCTGGCCAACGGCGTGTGCTATCACAACCTGCGCCCCGGCGTGGTCGACCTGGGCCCCCACGAGAGCCACGTGCTCAACTGGAACCAGGACCTGCCGGCCCAGGAGAGATACCTGGGGATCAACACCTTCGAGCTCTCTGCCGTGGACGTCACCCCGGCGCCGTTCAACCAGTCACCCTATCCCATGTCCGGCGACACAGATAAGGACACGGCCACAGTTACCGGCACAAGCCAGTAGGATGAGCGGTACCCGCAGGGGGCGTATTAGCTCCCCCTGCGGGGTAATTTCTCTATGGAATCGTTGGAAAAGGTACCGCCCCAGCATCACGGTCCATCAATTGTTCCGTCGCAGCCAGCGCCAGGAACCACCGATACCGGTGAAGAACTCGCTGCCCTCACCGGTGACCTGGTAGCCGGCACGCCAATCCAATTGGAAGTTGTCGGTGGTGAGCCAGGTGAGACCACCGTTCACATATCCCGGATCATTGCTCCCGGCTTCGGTATAAACAAACTGATAGTACTCGATGTAACAGCCGACACTGTCGGTGAGGCCATATCCCAGAGCGAGGCTGCCCGATAGTTCACCAATGCCCTCGCCTTGCTGACTGATCCAGGCGTAACCGATATTGGTTGAAAGGCCCGCTCTGCCGTTGAGATCCCAGGCCAGGGCCAGCCTCGCTCCGGGTTCCAGGTGCTTCTCGCCGATCTGGTCACTGCCCGTGGGAATGCCGGTGCCCACCAGCAGAGCCATGCCCGGCCGCGGGCTGCCCGGCTCGTCCGGGGCCTCCAACAGCATGAATTTGGCTCCGAGAAATACGTTTTCCAATCCGTCATTGCTTTGACCCGGATCGTCCTGCCAGGCCCAGGAGTTGAGTCCCAGCCGCAGCTCGGCACGACCGCCGAGGGCAGCCCGGAGCAGCAACTCACCCAGAGAATGGCTCTCCACATCGCCATCCTTGCCATAGGTATAGCCGAACTCCAATTGAATCCCCCCCCGGGGAACCGTCTCGGCGCTCTCGGTAAAATCGGGCCGGTCGGTGACCAGCGGCGGCACTTCATCCGCTCCGGCACAGGGGGCGAACAGCACACAAAAAACCAGGGCCAGCAAACGGATGGTCGACGGGTTCATCATATTCTCCAGGGACAAGAACCGATTCAAGGGAGCCCGGCACTTTTGGATCACCGGAACGATCTTCCAAGGGTGTATCGAAAATCGCCACCCCTGTCAATTGTTCGGGCAGAGGCCCATTTGCCAAACCCAGTTCCAGACTATATTATTTCTATCACTTCCGTGGCGGATTGCTCCGGCGGCCCCCACAACCCCGACGCCGGAACCAGGTGCAAACGAATAGCGAAAGGACCCTCCGATGCTGCTTCATCACCGTTTCGTGTATTCAGCAAAGAAGCAGGGGAAAAATCCCGCTTTCATCGACCGGTCGGCGGGCAAGACCATCTCCTGGTCCCGGGCCCTGCTCGCATCCCTGATCCTGGCCAAAAAGTTTCGCCGCTACAGCGAAGGGTTCATCGGCATCATGGTCCCCACCTCGGCCGGCTGCGGGCTGGCGATCCTCGGTGCGCTGATAAGCGGACGCACACCGGTGATGATCAACTATTCCACCGGCGCCGAGGCCAACGCCAGATTCGCCCAGCGGAAGTGCGGGTTCCGCACCATCATCACCTCGAAAAAGCTGCTGGAAAAGATCAACTGCCCCCACATCAAGGGAATGATCTACCTCGAAGAAATCATGGACAGCCTGACCTCCTGGGACAAGGTGCGTGCGGCACTGATCTCAAAGCTGCCCGCGGGCCTGATCACCCGCCGGTTTACCGCAAAGGGTGAGCCGGATGACAACCTCGTGATCCTCTTCACCAGCGGCAGTGAAAAGGAACCCAAGGCGGTGCAGTTGACCCATCGCAATATCTCGTTCGACATCGAGAGCTTTTGCAAGGTGTTCCAGATCTCGGAAGGTGACAGGATGATGGCCAACCTGCCCCTCTTTCATGTATTCGGGCTGACGGTCAACTTCTGGACCCCGATCTACCACGGGATAACCATGGTCACCTACGCCAATCCCACCGAATACCAGACCGTGGCCCAGATCATCCGTGACGACAAGCCCACCATCCTGGTCAGCACGCCGAGTTTCTTCCAGGGGTATCTCCGCCGGTCCAAAACCGGTGACTTCGAATCGCTGCGGGTGGTGGTCAGCGGCGCCGACAAATGCCCCGACGCCCTGCGCCAGGGGTATCTGAACAAGCACGGGGTCACCCTTTTCGAGGGGTACGGGGCCACCGAAACATCCCCGGTGATCTCCGTCAACTACCCCGGTTTCAACCGGCCGGGCAGCGTGGGCCGGCCCCTGCCCAACGTGGCCGTCTTTATCGAGAACTACGAGACCGGCGAGAAGTGCGCCCCGGGAGAAGTGGGCCGGATCATGGTCCGCGGCGAGCTGGTGATGAAGGGCTACTTCGACGATCTCGAGGAAACCGCCATGCGTATCCGCCACGGATGGTATGACACCGGCGACATGGGCTACATCGACGAGGGCGGGTTTCTCTGGCACTCGGGCCGGCTGAAGCGTTTTGTCAAGATCGGCGGCGAGATGGTCTCCCTGGTCCAGGTAGAGGACCGCATCGAGAAGCTGCTACCCGACGACGTGGACTGCTGCGTGGTGGAAATCCCCGACGTGAAGAAGGGGGCGAAGATTATCGCCGTGGTCACCAAGGAAGTGGACGAAAAGGACCTTCGCGCCAGACTGTCCGAGGAACTGCCCAACATCGCCCTGCCCAGCCAGTACGTGGTGATGGAGAAGATGCCCGAGATGGGCAGCGGCAAGATCGATTTCCGCTCGGTGACCAACCAGGTCCATGACCAGTTGCTCGACGAAATGTGAGCGGATCACCTGTTCATTTCGGCGCCGCCTTGACCACCACCGTCCCCTTGTCCCGCAGCTCCCCGGCTGAAACGGACACCGTGTATTCACCCGCCGGCACGAATTCGGTCTGGCCGAAGTCCCCCGCCTCGATGCGCGGGATCTGGTGCTTCCCGTCGGCCTGCAGATCCCAGACCACCCGGTTAAGCCCCGGATAGCCCGGACCGCTGAGCGTCCGCACCACCGTGCCGGTGGCATCGGTGATGGAGATGGAGACCGGGGTACCCAGGCTCTCGCGCAGCCAGTAGTTGATCGCGGTCCCCGGCGCCGGGTTACGGGCGCGGAAGATGGCGTGACCGGAACCATAGCTGCGCCGCAGGTAAAACCGCGGGGTGCCGGGCTGGATCTCCAGCAGGGCCAGCGGACGGTCCGTCACCCCGGCGGTCAGGCCGGCGAACATCGAGGAGTCGTCAAGCACGTAGACCCCCCGGCCGTGGGTGCCGATCACCAGGTCCTTCTCCCGGGGGTGCTGAACGATGTCGTGCACCGCCACCGGCGGCAGGCTCTCACCGTTCATCCGCACCCAGTTCCCGCCCCGGTCCAGGCTGACAAAGATGCTGAACTCGGTGCCGGCATAGAGCACCTCCGGATTCCAAAGGTCCTCGCGCACCACCCGCACCGGCTCGTCGCCGGGGAGGTTGGCGGTGATGTCGGTCCAGCTGCGGCCGGCGTCCCCGGTCATCAGCACCAGCGGCTTGAAGACATCGCTGCGGTGACCATCCACTGACAGGTAGGCGGTTTCTGGGTCGTGCGCCGAGGGGTGGATCCGGGAGATGTAGAGGCCGTCCACTTCGGCCGGGGTGACCTGTTGCCAGTTCTCCCCGTCATCGACGGTAACGTGCACCAGCCCGTCGTCGGTGCCGGCCCAGAGCATGCCCTGGCGCAGCGGCGACTCGGCCAGCGCGGTCACCGTGCCGTAGGTTTCGGCCCCGGAACCGAGGGTCTCGGTCTTGCCCGGTTCGTCCCGGGAGAGATCACCGCTGATGGCGAAGACCAGGTCGCCTCTCCCGGTGAGTTTGAAGACCCGGTTGCCGCCGTGGTAGAGCACCGACGGGTCGTGAGGCGAGACAAAGAAGGGCGCGTCCCAGTTGAAACGCAGTCTTTCATCTCCTTCCTGGACCGCCGGACGGATCACCTTCACCACGTTGTTGTCCAGCCGGATGCGGGCCAGGTTGCCGCCCTGGGAAGTGGAGTAGACCAGATTCGGGTCGGTGGGATCGAAATCGACGGTGAAGCCGTCACCGCCGCTGATCATTCTCCAGTCGGAGTTGAGGATCCCGTCAGCACTCTGGTCGAGGGTCAGAAAACCGGTCTCTGACGGGCCAAGCCAGGAGCCGTTGTCCTGCAGGCCGCCGGCGATGCGGTAAGGATCGGACATGTCCACCGACACCCGGTAAAACTGGGCGGCGGCCACACTGTCATGGAGCCGCCAGGTCCGGGCCCGGTCATGGGAGACGTAGATCCCGCCATCATTGCCCACCAGGATCTGCCTGGTGTCCACCGGATTGATCACGATGGCGTGGAAATCCACGTGCACGTTCTCGCTGCCCGATCGGCGAAAGGTCCTGCCGCCGTCGTCGGAGATGGCCAGGTCCCACCCGGGGAGGTAGACCCGCTGATCATCCTCCGGGTCCACGGCCACCCGCGAGAAATAGAAGGGGCGGAAACTGATGTCAGTGGTTCGCACCCAGGTTTCACCCCGGTCGTCGGTGCGAAACAGTCCGCCGCTGGGTGAGCGGTTATCCCACTGGGAGTGGCCCCGACCGCCGAAATCGCTCTCCACGTTGGCGTAGAGGATGCTGGTGTCGCCGGGAAAGAGGGTGAGACCGATGCGGCCGGTGGAAGGCGGCAGCCCGGAGGTCAGTTTCTTCCAGGTGCGTCCGGCATCGTCGGAACGGAAGATCCCCCCCTGCTCGCTGTTGCCCTTGAAGCTCCAGGCGGTGCGCTTGCGGACATAGAGGGCGGCATAGACGGTGTCCGGATTCGACGGGTCGAGAACCACGTCGCAGGCCCCGGTACGCTGATCCACTGTCAGTACCTGCTCCCAGGTCTCGCCGCCGTCTCCGGTTTTGAACAGTCCCCGCTCAGGGTTCTCACCCCAGAGGTGCCCCAGGGCCGCCACGTAGCAGACATCTGGGTTGCGGGGGTCCACGGCAATGCTGGGGATGTCGTGGGTCTCGGTCAGACCCACGTGTTCGAAGCTGGCCCCGGCGTCGGTGGAGCGGTAGACCCCGCCACCCCAGGAGGAGCTGTTGCGGCCGTTGCCCTCGCCGGTGCCGACCCAGACGATCTTCCCCTTGCCACGATCCTCGCTCGCTTCGGCTTCTCCGTCGCCGGCGTTATCCTCATCCTCTGCCGCCCAGCCCGGCCAGTCGGCCGGGGCATCGGCCACGGCCAGGGCCCCGATGGAGAGTACCGGATAGTCGTCGAAAACCGGCGAGAAGGTGGTGCCCAGGTTGTCGGTGAAAAAAACACCCCCAGTGGCGTAGCCGACATAAAAACTGGTCCGGCTGCCCGGCACCAGGGCGATGGCCGACACCCGGCCGCCCATGTTCGCCGGCCCCACATTGCGCCAGGAGATGCGCTGCAGGTCGGCCTCGTTGAGAACCCGAGCGGATTCCGATGATTCGGCAGCAAAAACCGCGGCCGGCACCAGAACCGCAAGCAGAACGATGAAGACCACCGGTCGAACGAGATAGTGGTGAGACATGGGACTTCTCCTCATACCGCGGGCCGCGGGAAAACCGATTCAGAATTCTGGCTGGAAATATTTTCCATACTTTAGCATATCAACAGGTTAGGTGACAGGCGGCCGGTGGCTTTTCCCAGGATAAAACGGCTTGCTTTTCCAACATTATTATAATAGACTTAATTGGTCTATTATCGATGCCGACACCGATCGGCCAGCCAATCGTCGAATCGCCCCTTTGGTGGGGCCGATGAGGGAACACAAAGCGCCACGCGCTTTTGCCATAATCAGGGAGAATCAACAAATGGCACACGAAGTACCGAGCCTTGAGTACGCATACGACGCCCTGGAACCGCACATCGATGCGCGGACCATGGAGATCCACCACACCAAACATCACGCGGCCTACGTGGCCAAGCTCAACGCTGCCCTGGAGTCGGCCGCCGACCTGCAGGACAAGTCGGTGGAAGACCTGCTGCGCGGCATCGACAGCGTGCCGGAGTCGATCCGTCAGGCAGTGATCAACCATGGCGGCGGCCACGCCAACCACAGCCTTTTCTGGCAGATCATCGGACCGGGCAAGGGGGGCATGCCCAGCGGCCCGGTGGCCGAGGCCATCGACCGTGACCTGGGTGGCTTCGAGAAGTTCAAAGCCGCCTTTAACGCTGCCGCCGCCAACCAGTTCGGCAGCGGCTGGGCCTGGCTGGTGGCCGACGCCAGCGGCACGCTGCGGGTCTATGGCACCGCGAACCAGGATTCGCCGCTGATGAAGGGGCACACCCCGCTGATGGGCCTCGACGTCTGGGAGCACGCCTACTACCTCAACTATCAGAACCGCCGGCCCGACTATATCGACGCCTGGTGGAACGTGGTCAACTGGGACAAGGTCAACGAGGTCTATGGAAAATGAACACCATAACGACCGAGCAGCTGCGTGAACGGATGAAAGACGGCCTGGCCGCGGTCTTTGACGTGCGCGGTGACGTGGAATACGAAATGGGACATATTCCCGGAGCCAAAACCGCTCCGCTGGGGTCACTGGTCTTCCGCATCGCCCGGGTGATGAACCCCGATACGTTTGTCACCGTCTACTCTTCCGGCGGGGAGTGCACCCTGGCCGCCGAAGCGGTGGAGCGCCTGGAAAACCTCCGGATGACCAACGTCCACTGCTATGAGGAAGGTCTGGAGGGGTGGCGGGCAGCCGGGCACGAGGTAGTGGAATCGGTGCAGGCCAAGCTCCAGACCCAGGGGCCGGTGATCGAGTGCCGGCCGGTGGTGGTCGATCGCGAAAACGCCTACGGGGGCGCATTCAAGGGAAAACCGGTGGACGGTGAAGCCGCAGGCGGCTGATCCCGTACCGCCTCAGACAGCAAAACAGATTCGATGTGCACCCCTGGGGGCTCCCCCAGGGGTGTGCCTTTTCATACCGAATATCTTCGAAAAAAACCACTTCATCCCTCGATGATCCCATCCCCATATTGACTCGTAAGTGATTCTATAATATAATTTTATCTTCGTTGTCCGCTGAAGTGTCACGCCTGCAGCGCTGGTGGCCAAATCGTTCGCCAGGGTTGCTCGCGAAACAGCGCATCATATACTCTGCAAATTCCAAGTCATTATCGGGGAGGACGATCACGTGAAGAAGACTCTCAGCCTGGTGGCGTTTCTCGCCCTGGTCAGTGTGCTGGTGATGGCCGCCGAGATTCCGGCGGACAAAGATGTTTTGACCTTCGATGCAAAAATGGGGAAGGTGACCTTCAAGCACGCCGAGCATGCGAGCAGGATTGGTGACTGCGTGACCTGTCACCACAAAACCGAGGGTGACGCAGTTCCGCAGCTCTGTTCCGAGTGCCACATGCCCAAGGAGGTCAAGGACGAGGCCCCCAAACTGAAGGACGCCGTGCACCAGAACTGTCAGGGTTGCCACCAGGAAAAGGCTGACGCCGGCGAGGCCACCGGCCCGCTGAAGAAGAAGTGCAAGGAGTGCCACATCAAGGAGAAGGCGGCCGAGTAGCCTTTTCGCCAGTGCATCCCACGCACGTCCTTACGGCCTGACCGGCGGTCCGCACCGCGAGGTTTCACTTGATGGTCGTTCGCTTTGACAGTCCCCGTGAGCACCGGGTCGTCCACGGCCTGGTGCTGATCCTCTCCGCCCTGCTCTGCCTCTCTTCCCTCTCCCCTCTGCTTCAGGCCCAGGAAAACGACGAATGCCTGATGTGCCACGAAGAGTCGGATATGACCGGCTTCCGTGGGGACCAGGAGATTTCGGTCTATGTCGATCCCGAGCTGTATGGCGATTCGGTCCACGCGGACATGGACTGCATCGACTGCCACATCGACCTCAGCGGCATCGAGATGGAGCACGACGAGGACGTGGAGCCGGTGGACTGCTCCATGTGCCATGACGAGCAGGCCGAAATGCACGCGATCTCGCTGCACGGCCGGGCGGCGGCCCGGGGTGACGCCATGGCCCCCACCTGTGCCGATTGCCACGGTAACCACCACATTCTTTTCTCGTCCGACATCCACTCCCCCACCAGCAGGCTGAACATCCCGCTGCTCTGCGGCACCTGCCACAGGGAAGGGGCGCCGGTGGAGCGCGACCGGGATATCCCCCAGGACCGGATCCTGGCCAACTACTCCATGTCGATCCATGGTGAAGGGCTGTTCCTCAAGGGGCTCACCGTCACCGCCGTCTGCACCTCCTGCCACACGGCCCACGAGATCCTGTCGCACAACGACCCCCGGTCGAGCATCCACCACAACAACGTGGCCGCCACCTGCACCGTCTGTCATGCACGGATCGAGGAAGTGCACGTCAAGGTGATCGAGGGCCGGCTGTGGGAAGAGGAACCGCACAAGATCCCGGCCTGTGTGGACTGCCACCAGCCGCACGAGATCAGGCGCTCACCGCTCAACCCCAAGCGTGTGGCCAACAAGGAATGCCTGCATTGCCACGCGGATTCTGAATTGACCATGGATCGGGACGGGGAGCAGGTGTCGCTGTTCATGGACGAAGAGGTGTTCGACCTTGCCATGCACGCCCAGGTGGCCTGCGCCCAGTGCCACACCGAAGTCGATTCCTCCTCCGAGCGGCCCTGCAGCACGATCACCAAACCGGTCGACTGCGCCATCTGCCACGCCGAGGTGGTGACCTGGTACGAGTCGAGCACCCACGGGAAACTGGCGCTGGAAGGGGACCCGGAAGCCCCCGGGTGCCTCTCGTGCCACGACCAGCACGCTACGGAAAGCCACCTGCTGCCCACCTCTCCCACGTACAACCACAATGTTCCCGAGCTGTGCGGCACGTGCCACGCCGAAGGCGGCAACGTGGCCGAGCGGGTGAAAGCCCTGGCCGCCGAGCACATGGACGAGAGCCAGGCCGTGTGCAACGAATGCCACGACCGGGGTCCGCTGGGCGGATCACCCAATGTCGTGATGCCCCAGGTCTCCGACATCGTGGGCAGCTATCTGCGCAGCACCCACGGCAAAGGCCTGCTGGAGAGCGGGCTGGCGGTATCGGCCAGCTGTGTCGACTGTCACACCACACACCGCATGCTGCCGCCCCACGATCCCGAATCCTCGGTCCACCCGGGCAACCTGGCCGACACCTGCGGCGAGTGCCACTCCGGAATCGCGTCTCAGATCAAGGAGAGCATCCACTGGCCGGAAAACAACGACAAGGGCCCGGTGCCCACCTGTGAGTATTGCCACACCTCGCACTCCATCTGTCGCACCACCAAGCGCGGTTTCCGGACGATGATGATGAACCGCTGCGGCCACTGCCACGAGAAGGAGGCCGACACCTTCTTCGACACCTTCCACGGCAAGGTCTCCCGGCTGGGTGAACAGGCGGCAGCCAAGTGCTACGACTGTCATGGGTCGCACAACATCCTGCCCACCAGCGATCCGGCGTCCATGCTCAGCTTTCACAACATCGTCGATACCTGCTCCAATTGCCACGAAGGTGCGCACCGGAAGTTCGCCGGGTATCTGACACACGCCACCCACCACGACCCGGAGAAATACCCCTTCCTCTTCTGGTCCTTCTGGGGGATGACCATCCTGCTGGTGGGTACGCTATCGCTCTCGCTGCTCCACACCCTGGCCTGGCTCTACCGGCTCTGGCGTTCACGCAAGGAGTGGCGGGCCGTGCACAAACCGGAGCCGGGCGAGAAGTTCTACCGGCGTTTCACTTCGGGCCAGCGGGTGAACCACGCGGTGATGCTGCTCAGTTTCTTCATCCTCGCCATCACCGGCATGACGCTCAAGTTCTCCTACACCGACTGGGCCCAGGTAGTCTCCAACCTGCTGGGCGGGTTCGAAACCATGGGCAGCCTGCACCGCTTCGGCGCCATCGTCATGATCACCATCTTCGTCGCCCACCTGTTCAACGTCGGGCGACGTAAAAAAGAGACGGGGCTGTCCTGGTGGAAATTTATCTTCGGTCCCGGTTCGATGATGTTCAACGGTACCGATTTGAAGGAGCTCATCGGGTCAGTCAAATGGTTCCTCGGCAGGGGGCCGAGACCACAGTACGGCCGGTTCACCTACTGGGAAAAATTCGACTACTTCGCGGTCTTCTGGGGAGTCTTCATCATCGGTGGCACCGGGCTTCTGCTCTGGTTCCCGGAGTTTTTCACCCGGTTCCTGCCCGGCCGCTCGGTAAATGTGGCCACTGTGATCCACAGCGATGAAGCTCTGCTGGCCACGGCGTTCATCTTTACCATTCACTTCTTCAACACCCACTTCCGCCCGGACAAGTTCCCCATGGATCCGGTGATTTTCACCGGCCGCGTGCCGCTGGAAGAGCTGAAGCACGACAAGCCCAGGGAATACGAGCAGATGGTGGCTGAGGGCAAACTGGAGGAGTTGCTGGTGGATCCCTACCCGGACAACGTGGTGAAGATGATGAAGATCTTCGGCTTCACCGCCCTGGCCACCGGCTTGACCCTGATCCTTCTGATCATCGCTGCCATGACCATCGGCTACAAATAATTCGAATGAAATGGGGTCAGGCACCTTGTTGTTTCATTCCAAAGACTTTCTTTCGTAGACCAAATCAACTGGCCCGTGCTGGTTCAGGCTGAATGAATACAGATGGTGCCAGGCACCATTCATATTCACAGGAGTGCGAGAGAATTTCCTGCTATTCGCCGGGAGCCTGGTCCGACTCAGGCGGCGGTGACACACTCTCCAACTGCTTGCGCAGCCGCTGCTCGGTCACCTTTCGTGCTTCATCCACGTGCTCGGGATGCTCGTGGCGATACATCTCCTCGGGCATCAAACCGGTGAGCCAGCTGGGGTTCATCGGGTAAACCGCCGGGTTGAACACCGTGGAATAGAGGTGCCAGACCAGGATGGCCAGCGATGCCAGCCAGGCTTCCCAGAAATGGATCACCAGCGCCACATCGAGAAAGCCCTTGGGCAGGAAACTGATGAACCAGTTGTCGAACCAGAGCAGCAGGCCGGTGACCACCATCACCGCCGTGCCCCAGACCAGCGCCCAGTATTCAGCCTTCTCCACGTAGCTGAAGCGATGGAATCGGGGGGATTCTTTCCGACGGCCGATACAGTAGAGAATGCGCTGCCAGAACTGGGTGAAATCCGCGGGCAGGGGCATCATGTCCTTGACGAACTCCCGGCCCCGGCGGCTGGTGGTGAGGTAAAGAACGTGCCAGATCACCGTCATGCTGAAAATCACCGCGGCGAACCGGTGCACCAGGCCTCGCAGCTCGAACCCCCCTTCCCAACCGAAGAAGACCTTTGCCAGGAAGCTCTCGTCATAGGTCAGGGCAAAGCCGGAAGCCACCAGCGTGATGAAGCTGATCATCAGGAAGGTGTGCTGCCAGACCTCGTTGAGCCGCATGCGCCGCACCTGGGGCCGCCGGTTCATCATCAACTTGATGTGCCGGCCCAGGTCAATCAGCCAGTGAAGCACCATCAGGCCAATGATCACCACGATGGCGATGATGTAGATCTTCTCCACCAGGTCAGCCAGCGGCGTGCGCAGACCCTCCCCGGTGACCCCGTGGATCGGCATGGCCGCCATCTTCTCCGAGATCCCCGGGTGGCAGTCGCCGCAGGTGTGCTGCAGATTCTCCGGGTGAACCGTGGAGGCGGGGTTGGAGCTGGGAAGGATCCGGTGCACCCCGTGGCACGAAGCACAGTTGGCCACGTGGGTGTCGCCAGCCTTGCTCTTCAGGCCGTGGTAACTGTCGATAAAGGTGGCCAGACGGCCGGAACGCAGACCGTATTTTTCGTTGAGGATGGCCGACTCGTGGCAGGGGGAGCAGGTTTCCTCGGCCAACCGGGCGCTGGAGACGGGAGACCGCGGGTCGTCTGGAGAAATGATCCCGTGCTCGCCATGGCAGTTGGTGCAGACCGGGGCGTCCGTCTCGCCGCGCTCCACCAGGTGGCCGTGGATTCCCTCCATGAAGTCGCTTTCCACCCCCCGGTGGCACTTGCCGCAGGTCTGGGGGATGTTGAAGTGGTTGATCGAGGATTCCTGGTGGCCCGGCGACAGGATCTTGTGTGCCGTGCCACCGGTGGAGTGGCAGTCGTTGCAGGTGGCGGCCACATAGATACCGCCCTTGGCCGCCATGCCGTGGACGCTGCCCTGGTAGATGGCGATGGGATTGTCGATGAGGATCTCGTATTTCTTGGTCAGGTCGATGTTTTCGTGGCACTTGCCGCAGGTGGAGGGCAAATTCACCGGGTGGGTCCTGGCCAGCTTGACGCTGGAGGGCAGCACGTCGTGGTCTCCGTGGCAGTCCTTGCACTGGGGCATATCCTCGCAGGAACCGATGGCCGCACGGCCATGGGCCTGGTACTGCTCGCCGGCATCTTCATGACACATCCGGCAGCCCTCGCACCCCACCACGAATTCGGACGTCTCGTCGTGCGGATCCGTGTCCTTGTCGATGTGGCAGTCGAGGCACTCGAAGTCCCGGTGGATCGAGTGCGAAAGATCTTCCCCGAACTCCGTGCCGTGACTGCTCTCCTCGTGGCACATCACACAGTCTTCGCTGGTGAGCGCTACGGCATCATCATCCTGGGCCGGCAAACTGACGGCAAAAAGCAAGGGCAGGACAAGGACGAGAAGCCACAGTGCAAAAATCGTGTTCCAGGAAGTGCCTCGGCATCGGCTCATCAGGAGTGCCTCCAGAATCCCGGTTCAAATCGCCCTGCCGCGCAGCAGCGCACGGGCCGAAACAGACGGCCACGACAGGCGGAACCGGCGGATGACAAGAATTCCGATTGGATGTGTGGGAATATGGGCCTTGCCGGCACACCTTGAGAGGATCGGTCGCAAGATGGCAAGCGCTCATTGATCATAGTACTCACAGGCGAGTCGTACTCGCAATTTCCTTATATCATCAATCCCAACTGTTCACAAAATATTGAACTGTTCGCGCCGGGGAAGATCCACCTCTGGGGCCGATGACCCACTGTTTGACGAGACACGCCCGATTCTCTATCCTGAACTTATCGACCGGCGGCAGCGCCGGCAGTGCGCGAACAGTGTATCTTGCATCCATATAGCCATATTGAGAGTTCCGGTTCGCCGACAAATCGGACCGGCAGTCAGGAGGTAAACCAATGCTGATCCAGACCAGGCAGCGGCCCATCCTCGGTGTTGTCCTGCTCGCGGTGCTGATCTGTGCCGCAACGGCGGGCGAGGCCCTGGCCCAGGAATACCGCGAACCGGAGGGAACCCCCCTGCCCGAATACGCGCGCAAGATCCACATCGACCGCCCAGTGCCATTCATCGTGGAGAAGGGCATGCGGGGTGCGCCCGAGCTGCCCAACGTCATGATCACCGGGTACTGGCCGCCGACCAACGAGATGCTGCGCCGTTTCAGTCCCGACCCGGTGCAGAACCCCGACGGCTGGATCGGCGGAAACTGGGAGGGGCGAGGGTTCAATGTCTACGCCTTTTTCCCCGAATTCCCCGAGGGGCTGGGTCAGGGCGAGGGTGACTTCGAAGTGGACTACCAGGACACCTCGGCGGATTTCTGGCCCATAGCCGAACAGATCAGACCGGTGGCTATCATCACTTTTGGCCGGGCTTCGCCAAACCGGGATTGGGAGGTGGAGTGGCGCGGACGCAACCTGCCCGAGGCTGACTGGTTTCCCGACTACGCCGACCCGCGCAAACCCACACCATCCCCGCCCGACGACAGTGTCCCCGACAGCCACATCCGCTACTCCACCCTGCCGATGAATGACATCGTCGACGCCATCAACGACTCGGGGCTGAACATCAACGCCTTTGCCGACACCACCGAGGACGCCGGCGCCTTTCTCTGCGAGTTTGTCGGCTACCATGCTGCCTGGTATCACGACCTCCACGAATCCGCCGGTGACCCGGATCAGGTCCTCTCCGCCGGCCACATCCACGTGGGGAGCAATATCGGGCTCCCCGATGCCATTGCCGCCGCCGAGATCACCGTGCGCAGCCTGCTCGACAATCTCGCCCCCTTGCTGGCCCCGCAGGCCGGCCTGATCGCCGGCCCGGGGCCCGCGGAGAACAATCCGCCCACGGTCCGGGTCTTTGATGCGGAATCGTATGCCGCGCACCGCTACGAGTTCGACGCCTACGGCGTGCCCAAGTATGGCGTCAATGTCTCCGCCGGCGACCTGGACGGTGACGGGCTGGACGAGATTCTCACCGGCGCCGGGCCAGGCGCGGTCTTCGGCCCCCACGTCCGGGGTTTCGAAGCCTGGGGCACCCCACTGCCCGGGCTCAGCTTCCTCGCCTACGGCACCAACAAGTACGGGGTGAACGTCTGTGCCGGTGACATCGACGGCGACGGTTTTGACGAGATCATCACCGGCGCCGGGCCGGGCGCGGTGTTCGGCCCCCACGTCAGGGCCTGGAACTATGACGGGTCGCCTGGAGTGGCCGCGATACCCGGGGTGAGCTACTTCGCCTACGGCACCCCGAAGTGGGGGGCCAACGTGGCCTGCGGCGACATCGACGGCGACGGGTTCGACGAGATCGTCACCGGCCCCGGTCCGGGCTCGGTGTACGGCCCCCACGTCAGGGGCTGGAACGTGGACAACGGCCCGGCCGCCGCCATGCCCACGGTGAGCTACTTCGCCTACGGCACGCTGAAGTTCGGGGTCAATGTCTGCTGCGGTGACGTGGACGGTGACGGTATGGACGAAATCATCACCGGCGCCGGACCGGGGGCGATCTTCGCCTCCCACGTCCGCGGCTGGAACTACGACAACGGCTCCATCGCCTCCCTCCCCGGATTCAGCTACTTTGCCTGGCCCGAGAGCAGTTGCCGCTTCGGAGCCAAGGTCTTCTCCGGTGTGGACCTGGACGGCGACGGCAGCGACGAGCTGGTGGTGGGCGCAGGCCCCGACCCGGCGGTGGAATCCGCGCTCAAACTCTACCGCTACAACGGCTCGGCGGTCACCGAATCTCTCTCCCTGCAGCCCTTCCCCGCCGGCTGGACCCACGGTTCCACCGTGGCGGCAGGACGGTTTCAGGACTGACATAAATCAGTAATCCCTGCAGCGCCCCTCCTCCCGGGGGGCGCTTTTTCATTTTTTATCGAACCCTGCCCCGCTTTCCCCGTTACTAATCACATAGTAGCCGGAACCAGATGATTTTCCGGCTCCATTCATCTCTGATAACTGGAGGTCTCTCGCCGCATCCGGGGGGTATGCACTTTATTCATGTCCTTATGTGCAAGGAGACGTGCTCGATGAAGCTCTGCAGCAAATTTCTGGTTCTGCTCGCTGTCCTGCCGCTGGCTTTTGGCGCCGCGGCCCAGGCGGAGACCTTCAACGGTCTGCCGCTGCACGTGGAAAAGCTGAGCGACAACGCCATCAGACTGTGGATCGGGGACTACATCTCCTCCACCGCGGTCTCGGCCATCAAAACTGACAAGGGGATCGTGGTCATCGACACCACCCAGTGCCCCACCCTCGACGAGCAGTTCCGCAAGATCATCGCCAGGGAGTTCGGCCGGGACGACTTCAAGATCCTGATCAACACCCACGAACACTTCGATCACACCGCGGGCAACGGCGTCTACTCTGATTGCAAAATCGTCGCCCACGAACTCTGCGCCGAGGGTATGCTGGCCAACCAGGGGGACGTGGAGCGGGTCCTCGGCTGGTATGAGGAGAACCTGCCCAAGACCGAAGCAAAACTCGCGACCCTGGAAAAGGGCACCGACGAATACAAGAAGACCATGGAGGACCTGGTCACCTCGAAGATGGAGCTGAAGGCGTTCAAGGCCGGGCTGGAGCTGACCATGCCCACCAAAACTTTTGCCGACACCCTGACCATCCCCATGGGCAACATTACCTTCGAGCTCTACGCCGTGGGCGGCACCCACACCTCCAGTGACATTTTCGTCTTTGTTCCCGAGGAGGGGCTGCTGTTCACCGGCGACATGATGGCCGACAAATGGCTCACCGACACCCCGGGTTGTCTGCAGTCCTTCTCCCTGCGCCAGGGGAACAAGCGGGACATGCCCCGGCTGCTCAAAAACTGGAAGAGCCTGCTCGACCGCAAGGGCGAGATAACGCTCTACGTTCCCGGCCACTGGAACGGCGAGCTGTCCTACGATGGGTTTGCCGCCCGCTACAACTACCTGGAGACGATGTACACCGGCATCAACCAGGCGGTGAAAGACGGCAAACCGCTGGAGGCGATGTTCACCGAGTTCAGCCTGCAGTCCCGGTTCCCCGAGCTGGTCGGACAGCCCGGGTTCACCCTCGCCTTTGTCCACAACGGCAATATCCTCGCCTTCTGGTCCGACGCCACTGGCGCCGAATCTGCCTGCACCGCCATGGGGGATCTGATCGAGGAGCACGGCGTCGAGACATCCCTGAACAAGATGCGCAAAATGCACGCCCGGGGCGGGAACGACTACTACTTCCTCGAAGCCGAGTTCAACGCCATGGGCTATCGCTACGCCACACAGGAGAAATATGACGAGGCCATCGCCGTCTTCACACTGAACACCGAGATGTATCCCGACTCCTGGAATGTCTGGGACAGCCTGGGTGAGGCCCAGCTGAAGAACGGTCAGACCGACCTGGCCCTGGCCAACTACGAAAAGTCGCTGAAGCTCAACCCCGAGAGCGAATCCGGGAAAGCTGCAGTTAAGAATATCAAGGCTGCCCAAGTGAACTAGTGACTGGTACCACTCCTCCAGTCCTCTCCGGCGTCCCGCATGATGGCAGCGGGGCGCCGATTTTTTTATCCGCAACCAGCTGAGATTTGACTTGACCGCTTGAGCAGGTATCCTTTGGTTTTTCCGCAGGCCGCCTCTTGAGACCGGACAAATGAAAACGATCCGCTTCATCATTGCACTGCTGATCCTTGCCGGGCCGGCCCTGGCTGACGAGAAAAAGACCTACACCATCCAGCGAGCAACTTCGGAAATCACGGTGGACGCCCACCTCGACGAAGCGGCCTGGTCAACGGCCCTCACCGTTGAACTGAACTACGAAACCTTCCCCGGCGACAACATTCCGGCCCGGGTGCGCACCGAGTGCCTGCTGACCTACGACGACACCCATCTCTACGCGGCTTTCCGGGCCCATGACCCGGAGCCGGAGAAGATCCGGGCCCACTACTCGGACCGTGATGCACCGTATAACGACGACATGGTCGGGCTGATGCTCGACACCTTCAACGACGAGCGGCGGGCCTACGAGTTCTTTGTCACCCCGCTGGGGGTGCAGATGGACCTGGTGGAGGACGATGTGAGCGGCACCGAGGACGCCTCCTGGGACGCCACCTGGACTTCGGCGGGCCGACTGACGGAGGATGGATACGTGACCGAACTGGCCATTCCCTTCCACCAGCTCAGCTTTCCCGCCGGTGAGGGAGTGCAGACCTGGGGCATCGACATCCTCCGCGCCTGGCCCCGGGACCAGAGGTTTCTCTTTCGTCTGCAGCCCCGGCAGATGGACATCGCCTGTCACTACTGCCAGGTCTCGAAACTCACCGGCCTGGAACGGCTGGAGTCGGGACGAAACCTGGCGTTCTACCCCACACTCACCGGTGTTCACACCGAACGCCGGGAGGATTTCCCCGAGGGCGGTTTTGTTACGGAACGGGAGGAGCTGGAGCCGGGCATCACTACCCGCTGGGGCGCCACCCCCAACTTCACTGTGGTGGGTGCCATCAACCCCGACTTCTCCCAGGTGGAGGCGGACGTGGCCCAGCTGCGGATCAACCGCCAGTTCGCCCTGTTCTACCCCGAAAAGAGGCCCTTCTTTCTCGAGGATGCCGACTACTTCCAGACCCCCCTGGAGGCGGTCTACACCCGGACCGTGGCCGACCCGCTGTGGGGCGCCAGGATCACCGGCAAGCAGGGGGCTAATGCCTGGGGGTTCTTCACCGCCCAGGACGAGGTGACCAATCTGCTCTTCCCGGGCAGCGAAAGATCAATATTCACTTCGCTGGACCAGTCCTATCTCACCGGTGTCTTCCGCTACCGCCGGGACGTGGGCCGCCACTCAAACATCGGCATGCTGGTTACCTCCCGCCAGGGGGCCAACGACTATGAAAACTCTGTCTATGGTGCCGACGGCCAGATCAGGCTCAGTGATGCCGACACCATCCGACTGCAACTGCTGGGGTCCACCACCGCCTATCCGGACAAGGTGGCCGCGGAATACGATCAACCCCGGGGCACGTTCAGCGACCTGGCCGGCCTGGCCATCTACACCCACAGCGTTCGCAACTGGAACTGGTGGATGAGATTCCAGAGCCTGGGCCGTGACTTCCGGGCGGACAGCGGCTTCATCCCCCGGGTGGACTATCGCGCCGCGCATGCCGGGGTGCACCGCAACTGGTGGGGCACCGACGAGAACTGGTACAGCCGGATCGGTCTGGGAAGCGGCGTGGACATTACCGAAGACCAGGACGGCAACCCGCTGGAGAAAGAGGCCGAGTTCTGGTTCGAGGTGCACGGCCCGCTGCAGTCCCACCTGGAAACCGGCGGCGGCGTGCGTGAACTGACCTTCAACGGCGAGACGTTCGACCAGGCCTTTGGCAAACTCTTCGGTGAGTTCTCACCCAACGCCTGGTTCTCCGGGCGACTGCGGCTGGACTTCGGTGACGAGCTGGATTACGCCAACACGCGGAACGGCGATCTGCTGCGGGTTCTGCCCAGCGTGACCTGCCGGCTGGGGCAACACTTCCACCTCGAGCTGGGGTACACCTACGAGCAGCTGGATGTGGCCGATCAGCGGCTGCTGGTTCCCGGACGCCTGCAGGAAGGGCGCCTGTACCAAGCCAACCTGACCGAGCTGCGCGGGGTCTGGCAGTTCAACACCAGGAGTTTTGTCCGGGCCATCATCCAGTATGCCGACATCGATCGCGCACCCGAGCTCTATTACGAACCGGTGGACCAGCGGACCCGCGACCTCTTCGGCCAATTCCTCTACTCCTACACGCTCACCCCGCAGACCGTCTTCTTCCTCGGCTACTCGGAGAACCAGCACGGTTGGGACGACCCCTTCAGCGGCACGGACAGCATCGGCCTGACCCGCAGCGACTGGACCATCTTCGTCAAGATCGGTTACGCTTGGCTGCTGTGAAACTCCTGCTCACTCCTCCCCGAAGGCCCCGGCAGCCAGCCGACCACCCATGCCCACCAGCTCCGGATCGTAGGCGATGAAGCTGATCCGCGGCATACTGGTCACCGCCACTCCGTCGTAGTTGAAGCCCCGCACGTGGCAGGGGAAGGAAGTGCCCGGCCCGGGCACGGTGAGAATCTCGTCGATGCCGTCATTGTCCAGGTCACCGCAAGCCACCACCACGCCGAGCCCCGAGGTCTCGCCGTAGGCGAAGAAGTCCACCCCCGGCATCGGTTCCAGCGTACCGCCGTCATAACTCCAGCCGCAGACCCGCGGGCCCATTGCTGGGCCACAAATGGCGTGCCTGTCTGCACCGCGACAGCGATGCAGCGAGAACCGCTGGTGGTTAGCGACGGTGCCGGCGGGGTGATCATCGCTTGGGAAGATTATCGCTACGGCTATTCGGACATCATGGCCCAGAGGGTGGACGGTTCGGGCAACCCACTGTGGAATGCGGATGGCAATGCCATCAGCACCGCATCGGAGTACCAGTGGCATCACACCATGGCCAGCGACGGCGACGGCGGTACCGACTTTCCCCTCACCGAGTACAAGGTCTTTGCCCACACCTCCGACCCCTGGGTCTTCTGGGAGTCGGGTGTGCGCAGCGGCTGCTCGGTGGACAACCTGGCCCCGGGGGCGCCACTGACCCTGCTTGGCCTGCCGGATGAGACTGACGTCCTGCTCACCTGGGAAGCCAGTGGCGAGGACGACGAGGACCTGGCCCACTACAACGTCTACCGCGGCAGTACTCCTGGTTTCGTGGCTGACGAGAACACACTGATCGGCACGGTCACCGACATCGAGTTCACCGACACCACCCCCGGGCACGGCACCTGGTATTACCGGGTGGCCGGCGAAGATGTGCACGGTAACGTGGGTTCGCCTTCCAACGAGACTGCGGTTCCCCTGTCCACCTCAACCGTGGCCGCGTCACTGACCTGCATGCCGTCCTCGGGTGTTCTGCCCTTTGTCACCGGCTTCACGGTTCAGATGACCAACCAGTATGACGGGCTGACCCGCCGCATTGCCGGGCGGATCAACGTCACCCTGGCCAACGGCACGTCCTACGGTAACTGGCGGGCAGGCAGTACCAATATCGCCGCCGGCAGCACCTATGTCACCGGTTGGAACCAGCCTATCCCGGCACTGGCTCCACTGGTGGGTGACAACCTGTTCCGGCTGGTGGCCGCCGACGTGACCCCGGCCCCCTGGAACCAGCCCCCCTATCCCCCGGCCGGGGATACGGATTCCGATACGGCTACTCTTACCGACATCGCACCATGAGGTCGTTCTACTGGATGTAGCCGAGATTGCGCAGCTTCTCCATCTCCCGCTCCCGGTTGGGGTCCGGGGCATACTCTCTGGAAATGGTGCGCAGCAGGGCCGATCGGTCGGTGCCCGGATAATCGGTGACCATGCGGATAGGCTGACGCTGGAGACGCTCGGGTGTGAGTGCCTCCTCAAGGACACCGCCGCGCTTTGGCGCCAATGCCAGCATCCGGCCGTCCTGGGGCAGGCCCAGCAGGTAGAGCAGGGTGGGCGCCACCTGGTAGATGGTGGCCGGCGGGGTCAATGCTGTTGAACGGATGTCCGGGCCGTGGATGATCACCACCCCTTCCAGTCGGTGGGCGCCCGAGATGTCACTGTGTCGCATCCGCACCTGGACGAAGTTGAAGCTCTCCTTTCCCTCCCAGACCTTGTCGGTGAACAGGGCCTCTGGTGAGAAACGCACGGTGGCGGCTGGTTTGTCCGACTGCCAACCCGGTTCGGTTGTGTGATCAACCACCAGGTCGAATAGTGGTTCGTTCTCATCGGTGTGCAGTGTCTGCAGCCGGTGACAGATCTCTTCCGCCTTTTCCACCGAGGCCAGGTCGAGCCAGATCGATTTGTCGTGGCGATACATCTCGTCGATGGCAAATATCGCTCCCCCACCACCCTCCTTCATCAGGCCCAGTTCCTCGAGCAGAACCTCCAGCCGGAAGTGGTAGGCCTCGCCGGGCTGGATCGGGCCGCCGCCGTGATCGGAGACAATGGCAATGGTGGCGTTGTCCGGGGCCAGTTGGCGGATCTCACCGAGGAAGTGGTCCATCAGCCGGTAGTAGGCACTGATCACCCTGGCCCGGCCGACATCGGGTGAACCGTCCTGGGGAAACTGCTGGGACGCAGGGTCCATGTGGCGCCAGGTGATGTGCTGGGCCACGTCGGTGCCGGAGAAGTAGACGGCGACAAAGGGGGTGACCTCCCGGGCGGCGATGACCCGCAGGGTGGCCATGGTGCGGGCATCGTTGATCAGCGTGTCCTGGAGGAACTTGCTGCGGGCGATCTCCCCGGCCAGTTGCCCGGGCATGCGCACCACGGCCTCGTCCTTGAGTGTGTCAGCAAACCCCTCGGGGTGGACCTGCCCCGGCTGGGGCTTCTCCGGGTCGAAGCCCTTGGCGATGTAATAGCCGTCGATGGCCTCGGCCGGGTACGAACCGAACCAGTTGATCACCGTTGAACGCAGGCCAACCGCACCGGCCAATTCCCAGACGGCCGGTGAGCGGCGGTCCGGGGGGCCGCTCTCCACGGCCTCGTAACTGCCGGGAAGCTTGACCAGGAAGTTGACCACCCCGTGCTCGAATCGTGGCATACCGGTGGCAATGGTGGCCCAGAGCGCGGGTGAGATGGTGGGGTTCTCGGAGAGCAGCACGCCGCTGGCGCCCTCCTTCGCCAGTGCGGCAAAGTTGGGCAGCTCTCCACGGTCGATCATCGGCTGCAGCAGGTCCCAGGTGATGCCGTCGATCCCCACCAGCCACACCGGCCCCGACGCCGCAGCCGAGGGTGCCGGCCCGCCCAGCTGGCCCGGGTAGGTCATCCCCGGGAAATCGGCGGCCGTCTTCTCCGCCGGGAAGACCGGCATCTGGAAATCGTCCTCAGGCGCAGTGCATCCGGCAGCAGCCAGAACCAGAATCATGACGATGACGTGGTGGCTACGGATCACGGTTTCCTCTCCCGGGATGAGTGGTTTTCGTTGGTCAAGGGTATTGGAAGGTGCAACTCCAATCAAGCGGCCAGGGATCAATCGGTTACTGGATCAGCCCGGGAGATTTCGAAAACGTAATAGTTCTGAGCCCGACATTTTGTGAGAGAAAACCGGAATCGCCAACATCATGTTTATTTTTAGCGACTTGCAACGGCAACCACTGATTGTCAGCAAGGCATATATGTTGCAATAAATTATTCACTTGACGAAAACGTAATTAAAGCCACACAGTATCAGTATGCATTTGAATCGATGCTGCTACGCCAGCCATTGAAAACAGGAGAAGTACCATGAACCTGAATCATACCTGGAACGGGATATCCGCGAAGTTCGGCGCTGTTCTCGCGCTGCTCTTTCTTTCAATCTCTTTGTGCAGTCTGGTCCCGGCCGGGGCGGATGATTTCGGCTACATCGGATCAGATGGAACTCCCTACATCGTCACCGGTCCGGGCACTGGGTCGAACAACGATCCGCTGGTCCGGGTTTTCGACCCGCTGGCCACCGATGAACCGCTGTCCGAGTGGATAGCCTACGGGGTTCCCCGGTATGGCGCCAACGTGGCGGTGGGCCAGCTGGACGGGGACATGGAACCGGAAGTGATCACCGGGCCGGGGCCCGGATCGCAGTTCGGACCCCACGTGCGTGGTTTTGAGATCGACGGCACGGCGATCGGTGATATCTCATTCTTCGCCTATGGCACCGACAAGTGGGGCGTCAACGTGGCCCTTGGTGATCTGGACAATGACGGCATCGATGAAATCGTCACCGGCGCGGGGCCGGGGCCGATCTACGGCCCCCACGTCCGCGGCTGGAGCTATGACGGCACCGGCGAACCGACGTCCATTACCCAAGTCAACTTCCTGGCCTACGGCTCCTGGAAGTGGGGGGTCAACGTGGCCTGCGGTGACATCGATGGTGACGGCTTTGACGAAATCGTCACCGGCGGCGGTCCCGGACCGGTCTTCGGCCCCCATGTCCGCGGCTGGAACTACGACGGCCTGGCCGACACCACCCCCATCGATCAGATCAACTTCATGGCCTACGACTCACGGAAACGGGGGGTCAACGTGGCCTGCGGTGACATCGACGGTGACGGCGTGGCGGAGATCATCACCGCTCCGGGTCCCGGTCCGCAATACAGTTCGCACATCAGGGGGTGGCACTGGAACGGTGTCGACCCGGTGGAGCAGATCGCCGGGGTGGACTTCATCGCCTACAACGGCCGCTACCGCAAGATGGGCGCCAACGTTGGCTGCGCCGACGTGGACGGAGACGGGATCGACGAGATCCTCACCGGCCCGGGTCCCAAACCGCAATACGATGCCTGGGTAAAGGTGTTCTCCTATGACGGCACAGGTGTGCAGGAGACCATCGACTTCATCGCCTACGACCCCGATGATTTCAACTACGGGGTGAAGGTCAGCGGGACCAGGGCGCGATAGCAACAGCCACATCCGCCGGGGGATTCCCCCGGCGGCCCCCGCCGCCGGTACGAGATTACACGAGATACTGGCTCGCCTTTTACATTTTTTTTACACTTCGATGAGCGATTTTCATTTGCCCCGGACGGCTGAACTGATACCCTCGGTTCAACCAAAAGGAGACACATGATAGTTCCAAAGCTCACCATCGGCAGCATAACCGCGGACGTACCCATCGTTCAGGGCGGCATGGGCGTGCGGGTCTCGCTGGCCTCCCTGGCCTCCGCCGTGGCCAACGAGGGCGGTATCGGCACCATCTCCAGCATCGGGCTGGGTGACACGGAAGCTTCCAAGGACAAGTACGAGCAGATGTCCCGCGAGGCACTGGTGTCCGAGATCCGTAAGGCAAAAACCATGACCGACGGCCACCTGGCCGTCAATATCATGGGTGTGCTCTCCAACGCCGATGACCTGATCATTGCCTCGGTGAAGGAAGGCATCAAGATCATCGTCTACGGCGCCGGCCTGCCCACCAAGACTCCAGCCCTGGTGGAAGGCTACGATGTGAACCTGGTGCCGATCATCAGTTCGGTGAGAATCGCGGAGTTCATCCTCAGGTCCTGGGACAAACGGTTCAACCGCATCCCCGAGGCCTTTATCCTGGAAGGGCCCCTTGCCGGCGGGCACCTCGGTTTTTCGGATGAACAACTGGATAACATAGACGATTTCTCTCTCGACATACTGCTGCCTGCGGTTCTCGAGGCGATCAAGCCGTATGAAGACAAATACGGCAGAAAGATCCCCATCATCCCGGCCGGAGGGATTTACACCGGCAGCGACATCGCCCGGATGCTGAATATGGGCGCTTCGGGCGTGCAGATGGGCACCCGGTTCGTGGTTACCGAGGAATGCGGTGTGTCCCAGGAATTCAAGCAGGCCTACATCGATGCAACGGAAGAGGACATCGTCATCATCAAGAGCCCGGTGGGCATGCCGGGCCGGGCCATCCGCAACCCGTTTCTCAAAGTGCTGGAGGACGGGGGCAGACACCGGATACGATGCCACTACCGCTGCCTTACCGCCTGCAACATCGACAAGGCCAAGTACTGCATCGCCGATGCCCTGGTGAAATCCTATTTCGGGGACGTGGACAACGGCCTGGTGTTCTGCGGGCAGAACGCCCACCGCATCGACCGGATGACCACAGTCAGAGAACTGATGAACGAGCTGGTCACCGAACTGCAGGCGGAACAGCCGGCCGTGGCCTGATCGCCCCGGCCGGGAATCGCCGGACGGCACCCGCAATTGCCACTTGTCCTTTCCGCCGGAAAACCCTATTAATAGAGTAAAACCGTACAGATCTCATTGGCGATATTTCCGGTTCCGAGAGCCGCCGTCCGGGCGGAGGACCGTGTCCGGACGCCGGCTCCCCGCACGCTGGGGGGGACGCACATGAAACAGACCAAGACCGAAGGGATCGAGAAGCTGGTGGAGCACCAGCTCGGGCTCTGGCAGACCAGGCGGAAGATCAGCGAGGAGCGAATCCGCCGGGAGACCGACCCCGGGCGCACGCTCAGTTTCATCACCCTCTCCCGGGATGCGGGCAACGGCGGGGTGGCCGTGGCCCAGGGCCTGGCCGAACGGCTGGGCTGGCGGGTCTTCGACAGCGAGATCGTGGAGTACATCGCCCAGCGGTCCAGCATCCACAAGGACCTCATCGATACGCTGGACGAGTCGGCCCGGGACTTCGTCACCGATGCGGTGATGGCCCTGGTGGGCGCCGTGGAGCACCGCGAGTATGGCTCGTCCGACTATCGCCAGTCGCTCTTCTCCACCATGGCCATCATCGCCGAGCACGGCGAAGCGGTGATTCTCGGCCGGGGCGGCAGCATCGTCCTCGAGGGGTTCAGGGGCAGTTTGCGGGTGCGGCTCATCGCCCCGCTGCCGGTGCGGGTGGACCGGGTGGCCGAGGAACTGTCCATCAGCGCCCCGGAGGCGGAGAAGCTGGTCCGCCAGACCGATCGTGAGCGGAAGGTGTTTATCAAAAAACAGTTCAACCGTGACATCGACGACCCCTGTCTCTACGACCTGGTGATCAACACCGCAGGGATGACCTCCGGCGAGGTGGTATCGCTGATCTGGCAGGCTGCCCGGATACGCAATCCGGGTATCTGATTGCCCGTACTGTTTCTGTTATTATTTATGTATGGCTCACCGAACTGCCAGATCGGCCTATACGCGGCTGTCCCAGCGGCTGAACCGCCATCCCCAGGGCGCCCCGCCAACGGAACTGCTCTTCCAAATTCTGAAGATTCTGGTCAGCGAACAGGAGGCCGACCTGGTCTCCCGGCTCCCCGTCCGCCCCTTCACCGCGACCAAGGCCAGCAAGTGCTGGAAACTGAGCCTGGCGGAGAGCCGCAAGGTGCTGGACGAGCTGGCCCGCCGGGCGATTCTGGTGGACTTCGAGCAGAACGGTGAGACCAGCTACGCCCTCCCGCCCCCCATGGCCGGGTTTTTCGAGTTCTCGTTGATGCGGGTGCGGGACGACATCGATCAGCAGGCGCTGAGCGAGCTGCTGCACCAGTATCTCAACGTGGAGGAGGACTTCATCCTCGATCTCTTCACCCGGGGGGAGACACAGATGGGCCGGACCTTTGTTCACGAACCTGCCCTGCCCGCGGACAACAGCCTGCACGTGCTCGACTACGAACGGGCCTCGATGGTGATCAGCGAGGCCTCCTTCCGGGCGGTGAGCATGTGCTACTGCCGGCACAAGATGCAGCACCTGGGCCGGGCCTGCGACGCGCCGATGGATATCTGCATGACCTTCAATATGACGGCCGCCTCGCTGGCCCGGCACGGCAACGCCCGGGAAGTGGAGACCGCCGAGTGCCTCGACCTGCTGGCCGAAGCCCGGGAGAACAACCTGGTCCAGTTCGGGGAGAACGTGCGGCGGGAGGTGGGCTTTATCTGCAACTGCTGCGGCTGCTGCTGCGAGGCGATGACCGCTGCCCGGCGCTTCGCCATCCTGCAACCGGTGCACACCACCAATTTCCTGCCCGAACTCGGCGGGGGCAGCTGCGTGGGCTGCGGCAAGTGCGTCAATGTCTGTCCGGTGGAAGCCATGACCCTGGTCTCGGCCAACGATCCCCGCCGCCCGCGGCGCAAGACGGTCCGTATCGAAGAGAGCCAGTGCCTCGGTTGCGGTCTCTGCGTCCGTGCCTGCTCCCGGAGCAACATCAGCCTGAAACAGCGGCCGGAACGGGTGATCACACCGCTGGACGGCACCCACCGGGCCGTGGTGATGGCCATCGAGCGCGGTACCCTGCAGCACCTGATCTTCGACAACCAGGTTTTGCTGAGCCACCGGGCGCTGGCCGCGGTGCTGGGGGTGATCCTCAAGCTCCCCCCCCTGAAGCAGGCCATGGCCAGCCGCCAGCTCAAGTCACGCTACCTGGAACGATTGATAGACGGGAAGGGGCACTGAGGTTCGCCGTAGGTGCCGGCTCACCCCAGGGAGGTGAGGTGTTTCATGTAGCCGCCGGCAATCTTCTCCGGATCCGCCTGCAGCAGTTCAGCATATTCGGCCAGCAAACGCTTGAGGTTGAGCCAGGAGGGCAAGTCTTCGATGCGGTCCTCCTCCAGCGCCGGGATCAACCCGATGCCGATGGCGCTGCCGGCCTCGATCTCCTCCACCTGGAGGCCCATGGCGCGGCGAAGATTTCCCAAGTCGCGACCGGTCACCACCTCGGCCCCTTCCAACTGCTTGAACAGCCGCCGGGCCTTGCCGTTGACCATGCCGCGTCGGACCTTCTGGTGGAGAGCAGTTTCCTCCGCGGAGGAGGAGCCATTGGCCGGGGCATCCGGAGCACCTTTCGCCAGTGCGGCATCCGTGCTTCCATGCCGGGAGACAACCCCGATGGACCGGTCGTATGCCGCCCGGCGACCCGGGTCCGAGAGAGTTGCGAAAGCCTCGTCGATGCGGTTCAGAACCGCCGCCCGTTCACCGGGGGTGAAGAAGGCGTAGCTGGCCAGAGAACTCTCGTCATAGAGCAGACGGACCGTCCGGTGGGCCCGCTGAATCTCATGGACTGATGCGTCGGTTGTGACGTCCAAAACTTCGTAGTGCGACTGATCGGAAATCGGTTTCATGAGCTCCTCCGGACCGGCTCCCATTCCCGTTGGCCGAGAGCTTTCCGGCAATATTCTTCAGATCCACCGCGGTCATCGCCTGCGGGTACTGCTCGATAAAGAGCCGCCGGGCGAGGATCGACTCCCGCGCCCGCTGGTCGTAATTGATGTTTCCCAGAAAGCTGAAACTGGAATAGAGGTGGCTGTTACAGACCTTGGCAATGCGGTAGCCCAACGTGGGGTCCACCCGCTGGTGGACCTGGTTGAGGATCAGGTGGAAGTTCAGACCGGACAGGGATTGCATGAGGAAGGGCCTTTTCTCCGGGTCGTGGCGCAGCACCGTTTCGATGAGGTCGGATGGCGAGGACTGCCCCTCGCGCACCTGCTCCGCGGCCTCCCGGGCGATGGCGGTGAACGCGTGGGTCTTGATCAGCTGTTTCAGTTTCCGCAGATAGGCCGACTTGACGAAGCGAAACGCATTTTCGATTGAGGTGGGTTCCGGGGTACAGAGAAAGATGCCATCGTCGGCGGCGAGGAAGAAGTCGAGGGTATTGAAACTGGTCCCGGCGCCGAGATCGAGGAGAACAACATCGTGGGGCAGGTGCCGCACCGCATCGATGATCTTCAGTTTCTGGGCGTAGGGCAGGTTGGCGATCTCGAAGGACCCGTCACAGGAGGCGATCAGAGATAGATTGGGTATCCGGGTGGGGGTCACCGCCTGTTCCAGACGATCCACCGAGCGGCTGAGATAGTCGCCCAGGCCCACGTCCACCTGCTCCAGACCGAAGAAAGTGTGCAGGTTGGGACCACCGAGGTCGAGGTCCACCACGGCCACCTGCTCCCCCCGACCGGCCAGCAGGGAACCGAGGTTGGCCGTGACAAAGCTCTTGCCAATGCCCCCCTTTCCTCCGCCCACGGGAATGATCCTGGCCACGTTCCCTCTCCTCTTCACCTGTCCGGCGGGCACACCCCACCTTGAACCACTGCCCCGACGCAGGTCAATGCGAATCCGTCCACAGGCAAATTGCTACTATTCTGAATAACTTGGCTTGATAATAAAGGAAACCCTCGGCACAATCAAACTCGTATCTGAAAATCGGCCGGTTGCCTTTCCCCAGGCCAGGTGCTAGAGTTTCATCCATATCGGACATGTATCTTTTTCTTTTTAGCTTCACTCTGAACATCAACTGGTACAAGGAGAAACGGCATGGGACACGCCATCCGCTCTGCCCGAAATTCGGCTTCACACCGGTCGCTCATCAACACGGCTGAAACCATAACCGCACTGGCCATTCTGGTGCTTCTGACCGCCATACCGGCCCAGGCCGGTCCCGCTGCAACGGCGGCCGCGGACTATGCCGGCCTGCTGGAGTGGCAGTTCAGTGAGACCACATCATCTCTGCCCGCCGGTGGGGTATCGTTCACCCGTGACACGGCCGAATGGACGCTGGAATCGGGCACCTTCCGTCAAATGCGGCCCACTTCGGACGGGGCGGTGACCGGCCTGATTTTCGAGGGTAAGGGCCGGTTCAAGATGACCATCCCCGACAAACACGAGACCAGCCAGCTCTACCGCTATCCCGACTTCGAGAACACCAATACCATCGAACTGACCTTCTCAAAAATGGTAATCCGCACGTGTGAGGGCCTGGTGGCCGAACTGGCCGGTGACCCGCCGGCAGGCGGGTTTTCCTCCAACACGCTGGCCAAACAGCGGCACGAACGCTGGCTCCGCTACGCCCGCCTCGACGTGGACAGCCGGGTGATCACCGGCCTGCTCACCCCGGGGGACGAATACCTGCTGGTGGACATGGAGGCCGACGGCCCGGGCTGGGTGATGTACGAGTTCGACGCCCTGCTCTACGAGGAAGTCAGTTTCTGTCGGCTGCGGGACACCAATGACCACCAGGAAGTCCTGGTGAGCCTCGACCGTGCGGAGGACCGAAAGGCCGACGGCACTCCGGGCACCGCGAGACGCCACCGGATAGACGTGGCCCACGCCAACCTCGTGGTCAGCCTTGACGAGCATGGTGGCCGGACGGGCCAGGAGATTGCGCAGGGGTTGAGCACGGGTCGAGTGGCCCCCTGGACCTGGTTCAATTCGGAGATCCGCTTCAAACCGCTCACCGATGGTGCAAGTGCTGTCACCTTCTACCTTCATACTTTTGCCAATGTGCTCAGGGTGACCGACAGCGGGGGGAATGCTCTGCCCTTCATGCGTGACTATATCGGTGACCGGTTCAAGATGGTGCACTACAATGCCCACGACGGCAATCTGGTTGTGCTCTTTGATGAACCACTGGAAAAGGACAAGGAATATTCCGTGTCCGTGCTCTATGTCAGACAGACACTGAACCAGTTCAGCGGGCAAGCCTGGTACCCGCTCCCCTACGAGCGGGTCCACGACCATCACACGGCCACGGTCACCGTCCTGCATCCCAAAAAACTTGATCCGTTCGGCCAGGGGACCAAGAGCGGCCCCGAGGAGCGGGCAAAAGATGACCCGAAACCGGCCGGAAGCGACGGACTGAAGCTGAACGGCAAGTACATGGTGACCACCTTTACCCTGGATGAGCCGACCCTGGCCACCGCATTCACCTACGGCTGCAGTTTCAAGGAGGAGGTCGTGGAGGTAGCAGGGCTGCCGCCGATCCTCGCCTTCGGCAAGTCGGACGGGGCCACCATCGGCAGCGTGCAGAAAAACAACGCCGCTGACGTGGCCAACAGCCTGAACTTCTACCAGCAGTTTCTCGACTGCAAACTGGACACCGACCTGCTGCGTGTTTCCCGCGCCGCCGGTCTGGATGCCTCCCACCAGAACTTCCTCATCTTCGGCACTTACACCTATACCTACGAGAGCCCTGGCCTCTCCTCGCTGCTCCGCGGAACGGAAACGGCCTACCAGCTCTGGGGCCACGCAGTGAACTGGCGGGGCTACCGCGACCAGTGGCTGGCCGTGGCGCTGCCCGAATACATGGCCATGCTCTTCCTCGAGGCCACCCAGCCGGAAGAGGACTACTTCAACGAGATTCTTGAGGTCTACGGCAACGAGCAGATCAGCTCCCAGGCTTCGGCCATGAGCCGCTTCGCCACCGGCCTCAACGCCCCCACCAGTGTCAGCACGACGCTCTTCTTCAGCTCCGAGATCAACGGCGGGTTCCGCCAGTACGAGTATTCGCTCCTGCCGAACTACCTCGACTATTCCCGCTGGGGGACGCAGACCCTGGAAAAATTCGGGCCGATCAGCGTCGGTTTCCGTTCCAGTTCGGCCGAAGTCCCGCTGGCTCACACGGTGTTCAACCACCGCCGTGGGGTGCTGGTGCTGCACATGCTCCGCGCCCTGCTGAAGAACAGCCCGGCGGGCAAGGACCGCGACCTGTTCCGGGAGACCCTCAGCACCTTCTACAAGGAGTCGGTGGGCAAGGAGGTGAGCGCCGAGGATTTCATCAACACCCTGGAAAGGGTGACCCAGGCCGATTGGGACTGGTTCTTTGACCAGTGGGTCTACGGCACGGGCCTGCCCACGCTGACCTGGAGTTCGAAAGCGGACGGCAAGGACGCCAACGGCCGTTACCCGCTCCATGTGACCATCACCATGTCCAACGTGCCGCCGGACTTCAAGGTCTTTGTCCCGCTGAAGCTGGACTTTGGCGGCGATCGGCATAGTGAAATTCTTCTGCCGGTCACCCAGGCCACTGTGACCCATGACATCCCCTTGCCGGCAAAGCCGCAATCGGTGGAGCTCAACCCGCGGATGTCCTGTCTGGCCAAGATGGTACATGGGAAATAGCGGGGTGCAGATAGCCGCTCCCACGTGAGACGGCCCGGCCCTTCAGGCCGTCTCACGGTTGACAGTGGTCGGTGGGGCACCTATATTGTTTTACAGATAGCCATAATTGTGTCAGATGTGCGCCTTGCCGCTTAACGTTGAAGGAGAAGTTTGCCATGTCCAAAGATCGTGACGGAAAAGCGTCGGGCGTGAACCGCCGTACCTTTATCAAAACCGGTGCCGCGGCGGCCGCCGGCATCGCCGCATCTCAGGGCAAGGCAAAGGCGGACGACCGGGGCGGTTTCGGCCCCCGCTTTTCCCGGGTTGTCCGGGTCTACGACCCCCAGGTGACCGACTGGGATTACAGCTCGAACTACTACTGGGATTACATCGACCAGGACCGGCTGGACCACATGGTGGACGAGGGGATCAAGAAACTGGCCCACGTTTTCCCGGGGTACAACCACCTCCAGCGTGCCTGGATGCGGATCATGCACCCCTACCAGACCGGCGACAAGATCGCGGTCAAGATCAACCTCAACAACTATGCCGGGATGTCCAACGAGATGGATGCCATCGGGCCGCCCATCGCCTCACTCTGCCGCGGCCTGGTGGACGTGCTCGGCGTGCCGGCCGGCGACATCTACATTTACGACTGCTCCCGGCCCATTTCCCAGGCCCGGGTGCGGACCTACGTCCCCTACGCGGTCAACTGGGTGGAATCGGGTGACACCCTGGCCCAGGCCGATTACGACGCACCGATCAGCTTCCGCGGCATCGGCACCCAGTATATCCCCACGGTGTTGAGCCAGGCCCAGCACCTGATCAACCTGCCGCTGTTCAAGGACCACATGTTCTGCCTCTCCACCATGGCCTTCAAGAACCACCTGGGCACCACCAAGCCCGGCCCGTCGAGCCTGCACTCGCCGATCCACACCAACCTCTCGGATCTGGCGGCCACCCCGCACATCAAGGACAAGACCCGCCTGTTCTTTGGCGATGCGCTGTTCGGCCTGTACAACGGCGGCCCTTACGGCGAGCCGATGCAGTGGGCCACCTTCCCCGGCGGGCCCACCCCGAACAGCCTCTTCCTCTCCAAGGACCCGGTGGCCCACGAGTCGGTGATGATCGACTACCTGATCGCCGAGCAGGAATATCACGGAATCAGCGTCATCTCCCACGAGTTTCTGCATGACGCCGCCCAGCATCACGGACTGGGCATTCACGAGCACCGCGGACCGGGTGGCAAGTACCACCGGATCCGCTATGCCCAGGTGAACGCCGGCGAGACCTTCTAGGGAACGGCCACGCAAACAGACCATGCCCGGCGCCCGGCGCGTCGGGCATTTTTATTTGCGCTACAATTGCTCAGACACCTGTGCCGGCAAGATGAATCGCGGAAGGAACCAGCCATTGACCAGCCATGTCACTTCACCGGACCGGCACCCCGCGGCGATTGCCGCCCTGGTCACCCTGGCCCTGCTCCTCTACGCCGCTGGTCCGGTTCCCGCCGGAAACCTCTTCGATGCCGCCGCCGCCTTTGGCGCCGGGTACCGGCCGGTCTACCTGCTGGACGGCGACCTGAACCTCGACGGTGTCACCGACATCGTGGTGAACAACTACTACGGCAACAGTGTCTGCGTGCTCCCGGGCCGCGGAGACGGTATGTTCGAACCGGCGATCTTCACCGGGGTGGGCGGCAACTGTTTCGGCAGCGCCATCGGCGACCTGGACGAGGACGGCATTCCCGACATGGTGGCCAACCACGACGACTACTGGGGGATCACCGTCCTGCTGGGGAACGGGGACGGTTCATTTACCAGGGGCGAGGTCTACGAACCCCAGGGAGTCAACCCGGCCAACATGGTCATCGGCGACCTCGACGGGGACGGGCATCTCGACCTGGCGGTGGCCAATATCTTCAGCGACGACATCTCGCTCTACCGCGGGCCAGGTGACGGCACCCTGGAGTTCCAGGGCAATGTGGCCGTTGGTGACTTTCCCATCGGGATCCTGCTCGCCGACATCGACGGTGACGACGTCCCCGACCTGCTCACGGCAAACATGCACGACAACACGGTTTCGGTGCTGCGGGGCATTGGGGACGGTTCCTTTGCCCCGCAGGTGGTGTATGACGCCGGCGTCTACCCTTACTCACTGGCTCTGGGCGACCTGAATGGAGACGGCCTTCCGGACCTGGCGGCAGGCCACGACCAGGGTGACACCGTGACCCTGCTGGACGGCAACGGCGACGGCACCTTTGACAACCCCCGTGAGGTTCCCGCCGGGGCCTACCCCAATGATGTGGCGCTGGGAGACCTGGACGGGGACGGAGTTCTGGACCTGGCCACCACCAGCCGGTCCGACACTTCGGGGACCGGACGGGGAGTCACCGTTCTCCTCGGCGCGGGAGACGGATCGTTCTCCTCCCCATTGCCCCCGGCCACCGCCGGCCAGGCGGAATTTGTCCGGCTGGCCGACCTGGACGGTGACGGCCTGCTGGATGCCTTTGTGCTCAACGACCTGCAGCGCCGGGTGTGTGTCCTCATCGGACGGGGGGACGGGACCTTCCGCAGTGCCACGGACCACCTTGCCGGTGCCGAACCACTGGACACCGCACTGGGAGATCTCGACGGTGACGGGTGGATCGACCTCGCGGTTGCCGATCGTGCGGCCGGGGAGGTGAGCATCCTTTCCGGCAGGGGTGACGGGAGTTTCGATCTGCCGGCGGCGGTGACGGCCGGCCCTGCCCCCGACCTGGTGCGACTGGCCGATCTCGACCGGGACGGTGACCTCGACCTGCTGCTGCGCACCGGCGCCGTCCCGGGTCTGACCACCCTGGCCAACGACGGGGACGGCGGCTTTGGTGAACGGGTCGATCATGATTTCGGCTTCCACCCCGCCACCGTAACCGTGGGAGACCTGGACCGTGACGGGTATCCCGATCTCGTGCTTGCCGATGAGGGGTCAGCCACCGTGGCCGTGGCACTGAACGACCGGGAGGGTTCCTTTGCCGAACCCCGGGTCTACCCTGGCTCAGGCGAACCGTCAGCCTGCGTTCTGGCCGACCTGGACGTTGACGGTGATCCGGACATCGCCCTGGATGACCGGGCTGGCATGGTTCATATCCTGTTCAATGACGGTGGCGGCAGCTACATCCCGGGTACGGCGGCCACGGCGCCCCTGGCCCGGGGACTGGCCGCGGGAAACCTGGACGGCGATCCCTGGCCCGACCTGGCGGTGGGCCGCAACCAGTCCGACGTGATCAACATCCTGCTCAACAACGGGGACGGCACCTTCCGCACCGCGGGCGAGCTGGAGGCCGCCGGCGCCATGACCGGCATCCAGGCCCGCGACCTGGACGGCGACGGTTTCACCGACCTGCTGGCCGCCTCAGCCGGCTCCGAAGAGTTGACGGTCCTGAGGGGGAGGGGGGATGGAACCTTTGACGAAGCCGTGCACATCCCGCTGAACGACGCTCCGTCCGGGATGAGCGTGGGTGACCTGAACGGGGACCATGCCCCGGACACGGTGCTGGCCATGGCCGGTGACGGCACGGTGACGGTTTTGTTGAACCGCACGCCGCTCACCGCCCTGATCGCCGCCGGTCCCGGCCCGGGCGCCGCCAACCCGCCGCTGATCCGTCTCTTCAGCCCGGGCGATCCGCAGCCCCTGGTGGAGATCACCCCGTACGCCGCCATGGGCTTCGGGGCCACGGCGGCCCTCGGTGACTTCGACACCGACGGAGTGCCGGAACTGGTCACCGGACCGGGACCGGGTCCACAGTACGGGGCCCATGTCCGCGGGTTTCGTCTGGACGGCACCCCCATCCCGGGAATCTCCTTCCTGGCCTACGGAACCCGCAAGTGGGGCGTCAACGTGGCCTGCGGCGACATCGACGGTGACGGCCGATGCGAAATCCTCACCGGCGCCGGGCCGGGAGCGGTCTTCGGCCCCCACGTGCGCGGCTGGAACTGGGACGGCTCGGGCACGGCCGCCGCCATGCCCGGCGTTTCGTTCTTCGCCTACGGGACACCGAAATGGGGGGTTAACGTGGCCTGCGGCGACCTGGATGGTGATACCTTCGACGAAATCCTCACCGGTGCCGGACCCGGTTCTGTGTATGGACCGCACGTCCGCGGGTGGAACGTGGACGGCGCCGGGCCGGCCATCCCCATGGCGAACCTCTCCTTCATGGCCTACGGGACCCACAAGTGGGGGGTCAATGTGGCCTGCGGCGACATCGACGGTGATGGTATCGACGAAATGGTCAGCGGGGCGGGCCCTGGAGCGGTCTTTGCTTCGCACGTCCGCGGCTGGAACTATGACGGTACCGCCGGGGTGAGCGCCATCAGCGGTGTGAATTTCCTGGCCTATGCCGGGCTGGCCTGGGGGGTCAATGTGGCCTGTGCGGACCTCGATAACGACGGCACCGCGGAAATCCTCACCGGCCCCGGGCCGGGTACGGATAACCCCCCGCTGGTGGCGGGCTGGAAATACGACGGTAAGACGGTGACCGGAGCCGGCGCCGCCATGTTCCTGGCCTTTGATCCGGCCCTGTTTTCCCACGGTGTCCGGGTCAGTGGCTCGCAATGACAGGTAAGGAACAACAGTGTGATTAAGGGAACACCAAAACTGATCACCCCGCGCCGGGCGCCGCACTTCCGCCGGCGTCTGCTCGGCTGGTATGACCGGCACCGCCGGGACTACCCCTGGCGAGAATCATCGGACACCTATGCCGTCTGGGTCTCTGAGGTGATGCTGCAGCAGACCCAGACCGGCCGGGTCATCGACTACTACCAGCCCTTTCTCCAACGCTTCCCCGATGTGCAGGCCCTGGCGGCCGCCGACCTGGAGGAGGTGCTCAAGGCCTGGGAGATGCTCGGTTACTATGCCCGGGCCAGAAACCTCCATGCGGCCGCGGGTCTGGTGGTGCGCGACCACGGCGGCCGGGTGCCGGAGGAGTACGAATCGTTCCGTGCCCTGCCCGGAGTGGGCGACTACACCGCCGCGGCGGTGACCAGCATCGCCGGCGGCCAGCCACGGGCGGTGGTGGACGGCAACGTCAAGCGGGTCCTGTCCCGGCTCTTCCTCCTGGAATCACCGGTGAACAGTCCCTCATCCATGCCTCTGTTCCAGGAGCGGGCCGATGCCCTGCTGCACCGCGGCCGCCCCGGCGATTTCAACCAGGCGCTGATGGAGTTCGGCGCCCGGATCTGCCGCCCGCGCACTCCCCGCTGCGATGACTGCCCGGTGGTCAACTACTGCGGTGCCTTCCAGACTGGCCGCCAGACGGAGCTACCGCTGCGTCTGAAGACCGGCCGTAAGCCGTTGCGCCGGGTGGCGGTGGGTATCGTCAAACGGCGGGGCCGGATCCTGATCACCAGGCGGGCGCCGTCAGGGCTGCTGGGCGGGTTGTGGGAGTTTCCCGGGGGCGGCCTGCTGGATGGTGAAGCAGCAGAAGAGGCCTGCCGGCGTGAGATCAGGGAGGAGACCGGTCTGGAGGTGGCGGTGGAGGAGAAACTGGCCCGGGTGCGTCACGCCTACTCTCATTTCCGCATCGAGATGGACGTCTTCCGCTGCCGCTGCCTTTCCGGCCGGGTGAGGCTTCGCGGCCCGGTGGACCACCGCTGGATAGAGCCCGGCGAGATCGACCGTTATCCGCTGCCCGCGGCCAACCACCGCTTCCTGCACCTGCTGGAGGGGGACAACTGACCATCGACGGTTAGTTCTTGCACTGCGGCCGCTCCACCATAATAATGAGTTACCCTAGCCAGGGTAGGAGTAGTTTCGGGTTGCCTGTTTCCGCCGTGTGCCGCGGCAGAGGGATTACTGTGAACAAGATGAACCGCCTGGCCGCTCTGGTGAGCCTCACCGCCGCCTGTGCCCTGATCTGTCTCTGGAGCCTGCACACAGTGCAGACGGACCGGGAACCGCCGAGGACGCCAAATCCCTGGTTCCATGCCGAGCGGGCCTTCCCGCTGGGGCACATCCCACTCGAGCAGTGGCGAGCTGCACAGGAACAGGCCCGGCTGCTCAAGTCACAGACCCCGGCCCGCGGCGGCAACTGGGTCCCCCGGGGCCCGACCAACGTGGGCGGCCGGGTGACCGACGTGGCCGTGGATCCCACCGACGCCAACATCGTCTATGCCGGCGCCGCCGAGGGCGGTGTCCTGCGGACCACCGACGGCGGCCAGCACTGGACCCCGCTCTTTGACCAGCAGCCGAGCCTGGCCATCGGCGCACTGGCCATCGACCCCACGGACCGGGAAACCATCTACGCCGGCACCGGTGAGGTGAACCCGGGTGGCGGCAGCATGGCCTACGGCGGGGCGGGCCTCTTCCGTTCAACCGACATGGGGGACAGCTGGACTCACCTGGGCCTGGGGAACAGCGGTTCCATCGGCCGGATCCGCATCGATCCCACCGACAACCAGCGCATCTTCGTCGCGGTGATGGGACACCTCTGGGAGGGTTCAGCCGATCGCGGCGTTTACCGCAGCACCGACGGCGGCACCAGCTGGGAGAAGGTCCTCTACGTGGGGACGGAGACCGGCTGTGTCGACCTGGTGATGCGGCCGGACAACCCGGACGTGCTCTTCGCCGCCATGTGGGAGAGGATCCGCCAGCCCGAGTTCTACCGTTACGGTGGTGACACCTGCGGTGTCTACCGCACCACCGACGGCGGTGACAACTGGTCGCTGGTGGGCGGCGGGCTGCCGGCATCCACCACCGACAGCGGGCGGATCGGCCTCAGTATCTGTCACGACCAGCCCGATTTCATGCACGCCGTCTATGCCGACAAGACCGGCTACTTCGTCGGGCTTTACGCCTCGGGCAACGGCGGGGCCTCCTGGACCCGGACCAACGACAGCGGCCTTTCCGGAGTCTTCTCCTCCTACGGCTGGTGGTTCGGCAACGTGCGCACCCACCCCCGCGACCCGGACACCGTCTTTGTCCTCGGCCTCGATTTCTACCGCAGCACCAACGGCGGCGCATCCTGGGGCTGGGCCGGCGGTTCCATGCACGTGGACCACCACGGTCTCGACTTCGGGCCCGGCAGTGACCCGGTGATCTACGAAGGGAACGATGGCGGGGTCTACCGCTCCACCAACGGCGGCACCGGCTGGGCCAAACTGCCTGACCTGCCCATCACCCAGATCTACCGGGCAGCCCTCGACGCCGGCAACCCCGACGCGCTGTATCACGGCGCCCAGGACAACGGCACCTCCCGCACCCTCAGCGGGGGGCTGGACGACTGGCAGTTTATTTACGGTGGGGACGGGTTCCAGCCGCTGGTTCACCCTCTCGACTCCAACCGCATCTGGGCCCAGTACCAGTATGGCGAGTTGGGCTATTCGGGCAATGGCGGTTCCTCCTTCTCCGGAGCCACCAGCGGCATCAGCAGCGGCGACCGACGCAACTGGAACTCGCCGCTGGTCCAGGATCCCACCGATCCCGACCGCCGCTACTTCGGCACCAACAAGGTCTACCGCAGCACCGGCAACACCAGCTGGACCGCGGTGAGCCCGGACCTCACCGGCGGGCCGCACTCCGGCAACCCGGGACAGGTCAACGGCACTCTGACCACCCTGGCGGTGTCACCGCTGGACGGCCAGGTGATCTGGGCCGGCAGCGACGACGGCCACGTGGCGGTGACCGCCGACGGCGGCGGCAACTGGACCGACGTCTCGGCCAGCCTGCCCGTTCGCTGGATCACCGCGGTGCGGCCGTCCCCCCGGGACCGGGAGACGGCCCTGGTCACCATCTCCGGCTACCGCTGGAGCGAACCCCTGCCCCACATCTTCCGTACCACCGACCTGGGCCAGACCTGGACGCCAGTGGCCGGCAACCTGCCCGAAGCGCCGGTCAACGACCTGGTACTCGACCCGCACGCTCCCGGCCGCTGGTATGCCGCCACCGATGTGGGGATTTTTGAGACCCTGAACAGTGGCGAAAGCTGGCACGCCCTGGGCAGTGGCCTGCCCGAGGTGGTGGTCCACGCCCTGGTCTTCCAACCGGAGACACGAACGCTGGTGGCCGGGACCTTCGGCCGCAGCATGTTTTCCATGGTGGTGGGCGACGGCACGGCTCAGCCACGGATCGTCACCGGCCCCGGTCCCGGCAGTGCCAACCCGCCGCTGGTCCGCACCTTCGATCCCCAGGCAACGGACACCCACCTGGCGGAGTGGACCGCCTACGGTGTGGACGCCTTTGGCGTGAACGCCGCCTGCGGCGACTTTGACGGTGACGGGCTGGACGAGATCGTCACCGGACCGGGCCCCGGCACCATGTTCGGCCCGCACCTCCGCGCCTTCGACGGCTGGGGCTCCCCGCTGCCCGGAGTGAACCTCCAGGCTTACGGCACGCTGAAATACGGGTTGAACGTGGCCTGCGGGGACATCGACGGTGACGGCATGGACGAGATCCTCACCGGCGCCGGTCCGGGGGCCGTGTTCGGGCCCCACGTGCGCGGGTGGAACGTGGACGGCGCCACGGCGGCCGCCATGCCGGGGGTCAACTACCTGGCCTACGGCACCAACAAATTCGGGGTCAACGTGGCCTGCGGCGACATTGACGGCGACGGGGCCGACGAAATCGTCACCGGCGCCGGGCCGGGCGCGGTGTTCGGACCCCACGTGCGGGGCTGGGACCATGACGGCGGGACCACCGTCCCGATCCCCGGGGTGAGTTACTTTGCCTACGGTACGCTCAAGTTCGGGGTCAACGTGGCCTGCGGCGACATCGACGGCGACGGCTTCGACGAGATCGTCACCGGCGCCGGGCCCGGGGCGATCTTCGGCGCCCACCTGCGGGCCTGGAACTACGATGGTTCCGCCATCACCCCGGTGGCGGCGGTGAACCTCTTCGCCTATCCCCCGGCTGAATTCCGTTACGGTGTCCGGATCGCGACCCTCGACCTGGACGATGACGGAGTCGCCGAAATCCTCACCGTCCCCGGCCCCGACCCGGACCGGCCCGCCCTGGTGCGCGCCTGGCGGGTGGGCGGCGGCAGCACCACGCTGGTGGACACGGTGGACTTTGACGCCTACTCCGAGTTGCAGCTGACCAGCGGGGGCACCGTGGCCGGCGGCCGGTTCTGAGAAGCAGCCACCAGGCCGGGTGCAGTTCTGCCCGCTGGAGACCGAAGAGAACTTTGTGGATCACTGATGGAGGACATCGATGATTTTCTTACTGGTTCTGCTCGCGACAGCGGCGGTGGTTCTCTTCTGGGGAGTCGCTATCTACAACAAACTGGTGAAGCTCAGGAACCACGTCGAGGAGGGCGCCAGCGGCATCGACGTGCAGCTGAAACGCCGGGCGGACCTGATTCCCAATCTGCTGGAAACGGTCAAGGGATACATGGCCCACGAAAAAGGCACCCTCGAAGAGGTGACCCGCATGCGGGCCCGCTGTCTCGACGCCGGCAGCCTCGGCGAGAAGGGCCAGGCCGAAGGGCTGCTGGGCGCAGCTCTGGGCCGGCTCTTTGCCGTGGCCGAGAACTACCCCGACCTGAAGGCGGACAAGAATTTCGCCGAACTGCAGGAAGCACTGGAGGATGTGGAGGAACAGATCCAGCTCTCCCGCCGCTACTACAACGGGACGGCGCGCAACATGAACATCCAGGTGGAGTCCTTCCCGTCGAACCTGGTGGCCAACGCCTTCGGCTTTGCCACGGCCGAATATTTTGAAATCGAGGAACCGGGGGAGCGCCAGGTTCCCAAGGTGGAATTCAACTAGGACATGTCGATATCGCGAACAGCACTGCTGGTTCTGACCCTGGCCGGGATGCTGCTGGCGGCACCGCCGGCTGGTGCTGACGAGGGGCCCGAACGGATCCTCCTTTTCAGCAGCCTGATCCGCGTCCACCCCGACTCCAGCGTCACGGTCACCGAGACCATCCGGGTCAACTGCCGCCGGGAGGAGATCAAACGGGGCATCGTCCGCGCCTTTCCCACCACCTACACCAACCGCTTTGACAAAAGGGTGACGGTTCGTTTCGATGTCACCGAGGTGCTCCGTGACGGCCGACCCGAGCCCTACCACCTGAAAAGGGAAACCAACGGGATCCGGATCTTCGTGGGCCGGGAGGAGGTCCACCTGGACACCGGTGAATACGCCTACAGCCTAACCTATGTCACCGACCGGCAGCTGGGCTATTTCGATGATTTCGACGAGCTCTACTGGAACGTCACCGGCACGGAGTGGAGCCTGCCCATGGACCGGGCCGAGGCGCGGATCGAACTCCCTTCCGGCGCCCGGGTGATTCAGCACTACGGCTACACCGGCCCCGAGGGCGCCGCCGGCAGTGACTACCAGACCGACAGACAGGGTGACAACAGCATCATCTTCAGCACCACCAGGCCGCTGAAACCCTACGAGGGACTCAGCGTGGCCGTTGCCTGGCCCAAGGGGTTCGTCCGTCAGCCCACGGCTGCGGAAAAACTGGGCCACGCGGTGAAGGACAACGCCTCCACCATCGCCGGCGCGGTCTGGTTCGTCTTTCTGCTGCTCTACTACTTCGCGGCCTGGCTGGCCGTGGGCCGCGACCCGGCCCGCGGAACCGTCATCCCGCTCTACGAGCCGCCCGAGGGGCTCTCGCCGGCGGCCATGCGTTTCATTCACCGCATGGGCTTCGACCACAAGACCTTTGCCACCGCCGTAGTGGACCTGGCGGTGAAGGGCAAGCTGACCATCAAGGAGAAGAGTAAAGTCTTCACCCTGCGCAAGATAACAGACAGCGGCAGCGACGGATTGAGCCGGGGCGAAAAAAAGGTGATGGAAAAACTGCTGACGCACAGAGCCGCCATCACCTTGAAGAACACCAATCACAAGACGATCAAGGGGGCGATGGATGCCCTGAAGAAGAGCCTGAGCACCGAGTGCGAAAAGGTCTACTTCGTGGCCAACCGGGTCTTTTTCATCCCCGGCCTGGTCTTCACCCTGCTGGCCGTACTCACCATCGTGCTCATGCCCCCGGTACGGCCGGAGGCCCTGTTCATAGCCGCCTGGCTCACCATCTGGTCCTTTGGCTGTTTCGCCATCGTACTCAAGCTCTGGCGCAGCCTGCGTGACGCCTTTTCCCGCCGGCAGGGCCGGGCCGTGGCGTTGATCCAGACCGCGGTGATGGGCGCCTTCCTCACCCCCTTCCTCGGCGGCGAAGTGGTGGGGCTGGTTTTCTTTGCCAAAGTCATGTCCTTCGGCGCCACCGTGGCCCTGGGGGGGATCCTGCTGTTAAACGTGGGCTTCTACCAGTTGCTCAAGGCTCCCACCCCGGTGGGCCGCAAACTGATGGACCGCATCGAGGGTTTCCGGCTTTTTCTCTCAGTGGCGGAAAAGGAGCGCCTGGAGTTTCTGCACCCGCCGGACCGCACCCCGGAACTGTTCGAACGGTTTCTGCCCCACGCCATGGCGTTGGACGTGGAGAACCAGTGGAGCAGTCAGTTCGTAAAGGTATTAGCGGTGGGACCGGAGGAGAGCAACGGCTGGTCGCCGTCCTGGTATTCGGGAAAATCCTGGAGCGGCCTGGACACCGCCGGCTTCGCCTCAGGACTGGGCAGTTCTTTCTCCGGCGCCATTGCCTCGTCCTCCAGCGCACCCGGCTCCTCCTCGGGCAGCAGTGGCGGCGGTTCCTCGGGGGGCGGCGGTGGTGGTGGCGGAGGGGGCGGCTGGTAGTCGCCCGGGTGTTTGATCATGATAAAACCATCCAATGGAGTTGTCCCATGGCCAGGCTCACCCTGATCTGGATCATTCTGCTGACGGCGATCCAAACCGGTGCGGCCGGTGCCGTGCCCGGGCAGGGACCCGATATTGAGTTCAAAGAGATCTCAATCGAAAACGGACTCTCCCAGAGCATCGTGGAGTGCATCATCCAGGATCGCCGCGGTTTCCTCTGGTTCGGTACCGAGGATGGGCTGAACAGATACGACGGGTATGATTTCACCGTGTTCCGCAATGACCCCGATGAGCGGAATACGCTGAGTTACAACCACATCCTTTCACTGTGCGAGGATCGTCAGGGCCGGATCTGGATCGGCACCTTCCAGGGTGGTCTTAACCGCTACGACCCGGCGACCCGCCGGTTCGACCTCTTCCAGCACGACCCGGACGACGCTTCGAGCCTCAGCAACAACAACATCAACCGCATCGTTGAAGGCCGGAGCGGCCTGCTCTGGATCGGCACCGACCACGGCCTGAACAGCTTCGACCCGGTCACCGAGACATTCACCCGCTACTTGAGCGACCAGGACAGTTCGGTGGGTTCCGGCCGCAGCGTGATCCGGGCGATCCACGAGGCCCCCTCCGGTGACCTCTGGATCGGCACCGCCGGCGGGGGTCTCGGCTGCTTCGATCGGAACCGTATTGGATTCACCTGGTACCGGCACGATCCCGAAGACCAGCACAGTTTGAGCCACGACAGCGTCCGGGTGATCTACACCGACAGTGGACGCACGCTGTGGGTCGGAACCGTTGGGGGCGGGCTGAACCGCTTTGACCCGGCAGACGAATCCTTCGATTCGTTCCGCAACCGGACCGGCGATCCGTTCAGCCTGAGCAATGACCAGGTCTATGCCATACACGAGGATCGCAACGACGGGTTCTGGGTCGGAACCAACGGTGGAGGCCTCAACCTGTTCGATCGGGAGGAAGAAGTCTTCCACCGCTACCAGAACGATCCCAACGACCCCACCAGCCTGAGTTACGATGAAATATACGATATCCATGAGGACAGTTCAGGCGTTATCTGGCTCGGGACATACGGCGGCGGAACCAACCGCTTTGACCGTAACAAAAAGGGGTTCACCCACTACCAACCGGATCCCAACAACCCGAACAGCCTGTCCGGCGACATCGTCTGGTCGATTCACGAGGACGAGACGGGAGCTCTCTGGATCGGGACCCACGGCGGCGGGCTGAACCGTCTGGACCGCTCCACCGGGCACTACTCCCACTTCCGCCACGACCCTGATGACGCCACCAGCCTGTCCAGTGATATCGTGCGGGTGATCTACGCCGACAGCGATGGCACTATCTGGATCGGAACCCACGGCGGCGGAATCTGCCGCTTCGACCGGGAAAACGGAACGTTCCTTTCCCACCGGCATGATCCGGATAGTCCCCACAGCCTGAGTCATGACGAGATCAGGGCGTTATACGAAGACCGCGCCGGCTTTTTCTGGGTGGGAACCAACGGCGGCGGCCTGAACCGGTTCGACCGGGAGAGCGGAACGTTTGTCACCTACTGCAACGACCCGGACCTTGCCGACAGTCTGAGCAACGACTTTGTCCGAGTTATCCTGGAGGACAGACAGGGCACATTCTGGATCGGGACCCAGGGTGGCGGGCTCAATGTCCTTGATCGGGAAACCGGTGAATTCACCCACTACCGCGCCGACCCGGAGAACCCGGACAGCCTGAGCAATGACTACATTTTCTCGATTCACGAAGACCGCTCGGGCACCATCTGGATCGGCACCTGGGGTGGAGGGATCAACCGCTTCAACCGGGAGAGCGGCACCTTCAGCCACTACACGGAAAATGACGGGCTCTCCAACAACTCGGTCTACGGAATTCTCGAGGACGACCAGAATCGGTTCTGGCTGAGCACCAACTATGGTCTTTCCAATTTCGACCCCCGCAGCGAAACGTTCAGCAACTACACCATGGAGGACGGCCTGCAGAGCAATGAGTTCAACGGCGGCTCATTCCATCGCAGTCCCGGCGGAGAGCTGTTTTTTGGCGGCATCAACGGATTCAACGCCTTCATTCCTGCGGAGATCCATCACAATCCGCATGTCCCGCCGGTGGTTCTCACCTCGTTCCTGAAACTGAACCAACGGGTGCCGCTGGAAAAGCCGATCTGGGAACTGGAGGAGCTGGTTCTCTCCCACCGGGACTACGTCTTCTCCTTCGAGTTCGCGGCGCTGGATTTCACCGCCCCGAACAAGAACCGCTACGCCTACATGATGGAAGGTCTCGACGAGGACTGGATCGAGACCGACGCGTCCCGGAGAATTGCCACCTACACCACACTGTCCCCGGGGAAATACACCTTCCGCGTCAAGGGATCCAACAACGACGGTATCTGGAACGAAACCGGCGCCTCGATCAGGCTGAATATCACCCCGCCGTTCTGGCGGACCTGGTCCTTTCGGATACTGGCCTTCTGCGTCCTGCTCTCCCTGATCTACCCGTTCTACAAACGTAGAGTGCGCAACGAACGGATGGCTGCCGAACTGCAGGCCGCCCACGTGGCCCAGATGTCGATCATGCCCCATGACGACCCCCGGGTGCCGGGTCTCGACATCTCCGGAGTCACCCGGCCGGCCAACGAGGTGGGAGGCGATTTCTATGATTACTTCTGGCTCGACGAGGAGCGCCGGCGGTTTGGCATTGCGGTGGGGGATGTATCGGGCAAAGCGATGCAGGCGGCGATGATCGCCGTCATGTCCTCGGGAATGATCTGCTCGGAAGTGGTCGGGGGAGGCTCCACGGCCCACATCATGACCAGCCTCAACCGTCCGCTCTTCCGCAAAACCTCAGGGAAAATGTTCGTCTCGCTGCTGCTGGCCGCCATCGACACCGGGACCAGGCAATTGAGTTTTTCCAACGCCGGATTCAGCCACCCGCTGCTCAAATCGGGTGGGACCATCACCATCCTGGAGCGTGAGGGGCCCAGGTTTCCACTGGGCGTGGTGGCGGAAACCGAATACCTCGAACGGACGGTCCAACTCCAGGCCGGGGATGTTTTTGTGCTCTACTCCGACGGGATCCCCGAGGCCGTTGATGCCGAGCAAAATCTCTACGAACTGGAGGCGCTACAGAGATTACTGGCCCGCATGGACACCGACCCACTGCCGGCAGAGGAGATAAAGGAACGGATCATCCGCGACGTGCTCCTCTTCACCGGCCGCTCCCCCCAGGCCGACGACATGACCGTGGTGGTGGTCAAGGTAAGCCCTTGATCTACTCACAAAACCCCATCGAACACGTCGATCAGGCGGTGAATCTCTTCCAGGCTGTTGTAGTGCACCAGGCTCACCCGCACCACGCCGTCCTCGGGGTCCAGCCCCAGGGCCCGGCAGAGCCGGTGAGCGTACATGTGCCCGTTGCGGATGCCGATGTTCTGCCGGTGGGCCGCCTCGGCGATTTGTTGCGAGGGCAGGTCATGGTGGAGAAAGCTCACCGTGCCCACCCGTGAACGGCCGGCTGTTTCCGGGCCCACCACCCGCACCCGCGGGTGCCCCAGCAGGTAGTCCAGCAGGCACTGCTGCAGCGGCAGTTCCCAGCGGGTCATCAGTTCGAAAGCCTCGGTGACGGTGGCCCGGTCCACCTCTTCCCGACCGGCGAGAAACGCCAGATACTCCCCCAGGGCCAGCAGCCCGGCGCAGCCCTCGTGGATTGCCCCGCCCAGCTCGAACTTGTAGGGGACCTCGTCGTCGGGGATGAAGTAGTGGTTCGGCCCGGTCAACTCGGCAAAGGCCTCCTCCTTGCCATAGAGCGCGGCCATGTGCGGGCCGTAGACCTTGTAGGTCGAGTAGACATACCAGTCCACGTCCCAGGCCTCCACGTCCATGGCACGGTGAGGAGCATAGGCCACACCGTCCACCACCACCCGCGCCCCCGCCCCGTGGGCCAGCCGGACGATACCCTCGAGGTCGACGATGTCGCCCAGCAGGTTGGAGACATGGGGGAAAGCGACGATCCTCGTGCGCGGGGTGAGCAAGCGGGCCAGGTCGTCGAGGGGGCAGACACCGGTGGTCGGATCAACCCTCCAGATCTTCACCGTCATCCCCCGGCCGGCCAGGGAGGCCCAGGGCCCGGCATTGGCTTCGTGGGCGGTCTCGGCGATGACCACCTCGTCACCCGGGGAGAGGATACCGGCGTAACAGTCGGCCAGCATGCGGCAGAGCACCGAGCAGGAGGAGGCCAGGGCCACCGTCCCCGTTCGTGTACCGTTCATCAGCAAATTGATGAACTCGTGCGCCCGGTACACCGTGTCGGTGGCCTGCTGCGAGAGCGCATACCCGGCCTCCAGCTGAACGTAGGAGTTCAGCATGTACTCGTGCATCCGGTCGGCCACCACCCGGGGGACCTGGGAACCGCCGGCATTCTCCAGAAAGACGGTGGCCGAGGCCAGGGCCGGAAACTGGCGGCGAATCAACTGCTTGTCAGGGTGATGATCCATGGTTCTGCTGCCTCCCGGCGCAGGATATCACCACACCCGGGGAGAAACCAAACCGGTCAGCGCTGCCTGCGGAAAACGACCTGGCCGTAACTCTCCTCGATGCCGCAGAGGTGCAAGGTCATGGTCTCCCCTTCCAGAGCACCCCTGGCCTCCATGATCGACCCGCTGGCGGTGCGGAAGGTGAAGGAAAGCCGGTCACCCACCATGTTCAGGTGCTGGAGCGGTGCCCGGTCCACGCTCCCCGACGAGTTGGAGATCTCGCCCGAAACGGCATCCTGTTGCACCCGCAGAACCACCCGACCATCCAGCGCTCCCTCCGAATCCCCGGGGATGGTTTCCCAGACACCGGCGAACCGCTGGCGGTCCGTAGACAACGCCCGGTGCCAGTGCTCGGTGAAGCGGGTGACAAACTCCTCCACGGTCAGGCCGCCGGAGGTGAAGAAGGCATCGGGAAGCTCGGGGATCCGGGTCAGGGACTCAAGGAACTCGCGCATTTCCCGGTCGGTGTAGGGATGCAGGCGATACCGCACGTCACCGCCCTGCTGCTGGTCGATATTGAGAACCAGTACCGGGTCCGTACTGGAGAAATCGATATCGTTCAGGGAGAGCCGCTTCAGTGCCGGATTTACCCTGGTTTTGAAATAGATCCCGCGGCCCCGCACGTCGCAGAGGACCGACCACTCGGGCACGTCGAAGACCGTCAGGTTCTCCAGCATCTGCAGGCCGTAGGCCACGGCATCCTGGGTCGGGTCGAAGTCCCGGACCATCACCGCCGTCTTGACGAACCGCGGCACCGCACTGTCGTCCAGCACCGGCTCGTAGCTGCCGCCAAAACCGTCGAAGTATTTGAGCAACTCCATTTCCCGGTCGTAGGGTGTATTGAACAAACCGGGGACCGGCATGGATTCTCCCCGGTTGACCACCACTTCCCCGCCGACAAAGGCCAGGGCGGCGCAGTTTCCGGCGGCATCACCCACAAAGTAGTGCCAGGGCCAGCCGTCGATCTCCGTCTCTGCGGCGCTCTCCAGCACATCATCCACTGAGGAGCAATTGTCGAGGACGAACTGCATCCAGTTCATGTGCATCAACCGGGGGAACTCATCGTTCTTCGGGTATTCCCCTTCCTCGTTCATCTCCCAGATGAACAGCCCGGCCTCGTTGATCCCGCCATCGGGGAAATCCCGACCAAAGCAGTTGACGGTCACCGAACCGTAGCGGGAAATCCAGTCCAGCGATGACGGGTTGGCGCCGTCCTTGTTGATCAGCTCACTCCAGGTGCGCCCGGTCTTGAACACCCCCCGCTTGTTGATGAAGAGCATGCCGGGCACCCCGATGTCCCCTTCGTTGAGGTTGTGACCGAAGACCAGGGTCTCCCCCTTGTGCAGCATGAAGCTGGAACAGGCCCATGACGGCTCGGTGGCGGAGAGCAGCAGGATCAGGGACAAAACAAGGGCAGCGACCAGCATCGGGTATCTGTGGTTCATCAAAGATTCCTCCGTATTGTGAAACCACCTCTAGTAACGAACGGGTGGACCGAAAAGTTTCGCAGCGACCCGCCACCGGGCGGACCGATCCCACTGCATGAGAACCCGTCACAATAGTGCCGGGTCGGCTGGAACAGGCAAAATTCTGAAAATAAATGAGCGATTTCTTAATATAATTATCATCACTCTCCGTGAATTCCCATCATTTCAACCACCCCCATTTAATTTTGGCGTCGTGATGCCGATACCAAGGTGAATCCTGGCGGTACCGTACCGGCGGGCAAGGGGGTGTGCGTGAGCGAATTACTGTTCAACCTGCGATCCACCGACATCCTGCGGGGATGCGTGCGGCTGCTGCGGAACCTCGTGGGGGCGGAAGCTGTGTCGCTCTATCTGCCCGCATCACCCGAAGATCTGAACGAACCGATCCTGCTCCATGAAGGGGATGACGACCCGGTGGCCGAGCTGGCCGACCCGGGCGCGGCGGCGGAGTTCTGCTCCAGGTTTGGCGTCGGGGATGGGCAGGAAGACACGGAGCATCATCACCAGGTTTTTCGCCGGGTCAGCAGTTCGTCCACCGGCGGCCTGCTGATCCGGGTCAGCCCTCCCCTGTCCGTACTTCAGCCAGGCACCCCGGGCGAGCCGCGGCCATCGCGGCGCGCCGGCGATCTCACCGATGGGCCACCCACCCTGCCGGGAATCTGGATCGGTCTCCGCGGAGCGGACAACGGCCGGCTGAGGCTGCCCGCATCGCTGCGAGACCTGGCCAGTTCCCCCGAGCTGGGCCAGTGGTGGGACTGGCTGATCAGCCTCGGTGCGGCACTGGCCCTGCACGCCCGCCAGGTCTCTTCGGTGATCGATGATCCGGTGAGCGGACTGCCCGGCCGGGGACAGTTCGAGACCCGCCTGACCAGGACCGTTGAACAGGGTGGAAAACTGAATCGGTCCTTCACCCTGATCCTGGTCAACCCCGACGACTTCGAGGTGGTGAACGAACACTTTGGCCGGGAAGCAGGCGACATGGTGGTTCGCGAGATCGCCAACCGACTGGTATCCCTGGTCCGCTCCACCGACGTGGTGCACCGCTACGGCGGAGCGATCTTTACCATCCTGCTCCCCGACTCCGGTCTCGAGGACGGTGTCCTGGTGGCCGAAAAGATCCGCTCGGGCCTGGCCGAGGGCGCCTACCTGCAGGGCACCGTGCGCCTTGGCTTCAGCCTGGGGCTCACGGCATTCACGCCCGAGGAGTTCGACGACGCGCAAACCGTGGGGATGGACCTCTTCCGCCAGGCCGACCGGGCGCTGCACGTGGCCCGGGAATCGGGGGGCGGACGGATCGTCACCTGGGGGCCGGACGCCGACCTCGAGGAAGTGGCCAACATCGACCGGCTCAGTGGTATCTTCACCGCCGACCTGGCCAAGGACTACCGCAACATGCTGTTGTTGTGGGACATCGTCGGCATCATCTCCGCCAATCCCGATCCCGAAGACCTGGCCGCCCAGGCCATCGACCGGCTGCAGGCAGCCTTCAAGCCCGAGCGGATGGCACTGTTCCTCAACAATTCCGGTGAGGCAGAACCCGAGCCGGTGGCAATCCGCAACAGCCTCTCCATTCCCGAAGCCGAACGGAACACCCTGGCGTTGAACCGGGACCAGAAGCGCCTGGTCCGGGAGGCCTTCGATTCCGACGAGCCCATGGAACGGACCTGCACCGGCGAACAACAGGACGAACCGGTGGTGAGCTGGGCCGTGCCGCTGGTTTCCCAGGGGGCGCACCTGGGCTGCCTCTACATGGACGGCGGCCAGGTGGCGATGACCATCGAGACCTCGGACCTCCTGTTCCTCAAGGCCTTCGCCCACCAGCTGGCCGTGGCGTTGGACCACGCCCGCCTGGCCGCCCTGGACCGGACACGCCAGGAAGAACAGCGGTCCCTTCTCCGGGCGGAGCTCAACGATCTGCGGCGGGCTCTGGGCCAGGCCCGGCTGGTGAGCCGCTCGCCGGAAATGGACTCGGTGCTGGCCACGGTCCGGCGGGTGGCGCCCACCACGGCCACCGTGCTGATCACCGGGGAGAGCGGCACGGGCAAGGAATTGCTGGCCCGCACCATCCACGAGATGAGTGAACGGAAGGACAAACCGTTCATCGTGGTGGACTGCGGGGCCATCGCCTCGACCCTGATCGACAGCGAGCTCTTCGGCCGTGAAAAGGGCGCCTACACCGGGGCCCAGGAACGCGCCCGGGGCCGGCTCGCCGAGGCGGACGGGGGCACGGTAGTTCTCGATGAGATCGGCGAACTGCCCATCGAGGTGCAGAGCAAGCTGCTCCGCTTCGTCCAGGAAAAGCAGATCACACCGGTGGGCGGGACCCGCACCCGGGAGGTGGACGTGCGGCTCATCGCCGTGACCAACCGCGACCTGGCCAGTGAGGTGAAGGCCGGACAGTTCAGGGAGGACCTCTATCACCGGCTCAACGTGGTGGCCATGGAATCTCCGGCCCTGCGTCACCGGCCGGATGATGTGCTGCACCTTGCCGAGCACTTCCTCAACATCTTCGCCCTGCAGTATCAGAAAGGGATTCACCGCTTCAGCAGCGAAGCCGAAGCCGGGATGCTGGACTACGACTGGCCCGGCAATGTACGGGAACTCCAGAACCGGGTGATGAAGGCGGTGATCCTTTCCGACGGCAGCGAACTGGGAATCGAGACGCTGGGGATCGGCAGGGCCGCCGGCCCCGACGACACGCCGGCGCAACCGGCATACCCCTTCCCGGCAGCTGCCCCGGAGACCGGGCCACAGGACGGCTCAACGGAGTCGACCTGGAATGCCCTGGCCGCTGCCCTGGGGCAGCAGGTGCGCAGCGCCGCCAGGAACGGACGGCGCGGCGCGGTGCCCCTGGGCCGCTGGCTCGCCGAGGACATGATTCTGGAGGCCTACGAGGCTTCCGGTAGGGTGTACAGTCGGGGGGCGGTCACCCTCGGCATCCCCGAAACCACTTTCCGGCGCAAGGCCGCCAGGATTCTGGGCCACTCCGAATCCGGTCTGCTGCCCCGCTCGGCGGACTGGAGCAACATCCGCCCGCTGATCGCCGCCTGGCTGCGGTCGGATCTGACCGACAACGAGAACCGCCTGGACATGTTGCGGAACGAGTTGCTGGCCAGGGTGGCCGAGCAGAGCGGCGATCAGACATCGTTGGCCGCAGCCCTGATGGGGGTGACCGCGGCGACCTACCGCTCCTGGTTGGAGAAGCTCCCGCAGACCCTGCCAGTGCCCTGCCCTTGACATTGCAAGGAATTTTGGTAGCTTACCTCAGATTTTACGTACACAGAGAGTTCATCAGGAACGTTCTCCGGCAATTGTGCCGGGATGCTTGCCATGGGCAAGCCTGCGGAGATCAATGATGTCGTCTGAAACCCAGTCACCACCAAGTTTTATGGAGTGGATGGAGCTGAAATCGCTGGTCGGCTCCATCACAACCCGCTCCCTTGTCGCCCGTCCCACCACCATCGAACAGTGCCGCGAGGCGCTGGAATACTGCCGGCAGCAGAATATGACCATCTGTGCCCGCGGCGCCGGTCGCGGATACGGGGACCTGGCGCTCAACGACGGTAACGCCCTGCTGGACATGAGCGGGATGAACCGCATCCTCAATTTTGACGAGGAGACGAACCAGATCACCGTGGAAGCCGGCACCCGGCTCATCGACATCTATCAGAAGGTCCACCATCTTCTGCTCACGCTCCCTTCCAGTCCCACCGAATCGCACTCCAGCGTGGCCGGGGCCATGTGTGTCAACGTCAACGGCAAGGACGGGTGGCGCCAGGGCAGTTTTGCCCGGCAGGTGGTGCGCTTCTCCCTCCTGCTGGCCAACGGCGAGACCGTGGAGGTCGATCGATCCCACGAACTGTTCAATGTCGTGGTGGGAGGCCTCGGTCTGGTGGGTGTGGTGGTTGATGCCACGCTCCAGCTCAAACCGGTCCCCTCGCCCTTTGTCGAGGTCAACCGCATCCCGGCGGCTGATACCGACGAGATGCTCAGCATCATGGCTGATATTGAAAAGACCCACGACATGGCCGTGGTCTGGATGGATGCCTACGCCGGTGGCTTGAAGACCGGACGCTCGGTGATCCATGCCGCCAGGTGGATCGATCGCCCCGAAACCGAGGAGCAACGCAAGAAACTTCTCGACGCGGGCTACAAGCGCCTGGACAACCACCGCCGGCTCGGCCTGGCCCTGCACGAAAAATTCGGCCCGGTGCTGTCGCTGATGCTCCAGGCCCAGCAGCTGATGATGATTTCCTTCAACAATCTTTACTACGCCATGTCCCGTCTGGCCCACCGCATGGGACGCTCCTCCAACTCGGAGCTCTTTCTCCGGTTCAGCTTCGAAGCCAGCTTCACCGTGCCGCCGGCCCACCTGGTCTGCGGCCCTCGCGGTTACACGGTCCAGCTCACCTTCCCGCGGTCGGTGGCGCGCGAGGCCATCAACGAAATCATGGGCATCTGCCGCTCGTCACCCTGCCCGCCGGTCACCACCATTCTGCGCGGCCACAAGGCGGACGACTGCCTGATCTCCTTCTCCGAGGACGGCTACAGCCTCAACTTCGAGTTCCACCCCAAGAAACGCCATGAAGCCGGCAGCCGCGAGGCCGTGGACCGCATCGTCGATGCCACGGTCCGCTACGGCGGCAAGATCCATCTGGCCAAGGACCAGGTCCTGACCCCGGAGCAGTTCTACCGTGTCTACCCCCGCTACCAGGAACTTCTGGAGTACAAGCGGAAACTCGACCCGGAGGGCCTGTTCACATCGGACCTGGCCCGCCGGGTGGGCATCGATCCCGATCTGAACAAGGAAGCGTCGGAATAGCGGCGGCAGCCGACTCAGGACCTGGAGAGGGTTTCGAACCCGGCCAGCTCCCGTGCGGCCATTTGTTCGTCATAGAGGGCAAAGGCCGGCACCTGGAGGCACTGGGCGGAGGCACGCTCGGCAGCGGGGAACTGCCGCTCGGTTTTCACTCCGTAATACTCGGTGAGGGCACTGTGCCGGTGCAGCAGCACGCCACCGATCTTGACCACGGTGCAGCCCTGATCCACCAGGCGTTGAAGCACCGCCCGGGGCTCCCCCAGTCGGGCATCGGCCCGGAAGGGCACGCGCCAGTACACACGGTCGGCCTCGGCGGGTGTGGAAAACGGGGTGAAGCCCGGGAGTTCCGCCAATGCCCGCTCGAACTCGCGAACATTCTTCACCAACCGCGCCGAGCGCTCGGGGTAGGTGCTCATCTGCTCCAGGGCCAGGGCCAGGGCAAAGGCATGGGGACGATACTTGATGCCCACGGCGTTGGCGATGTGCTTGTAGCGGTCGGTGAGCAACCCCTTGGGCACACGGTTCACGTGCCCGTACAGCAGCATGCGGTCACGACAGTCGTCGGTGTTGGCGGTAACCACGCCAAGTTCACCACCGGAGATCAGCTTGCCCTTGCCCATGGAGGCACAGATGTAGTCGTAGTAGCGGCCCAGGGGACGCCCCCGCCACAGCGTGCCCAGGGCGTGGGACACATCGGCGATGAGTTTCAGGTTGTGGCCGTCGGCCAGCGCTCGCAGCCGATCGGCATCAGCGGGACAACCCCAGGGCTGGTGGACGATGATCGCCCGGGTGCGGGGAGTGATCATCCTGGCAACGTCGTCCGGGTCCAGGGTCAGGTCATCCTCGCGGACATCGCAAAAGACCGGTTTCGCCCCCATCATGCAGACCGGCAGGGCCATGGCGTAATAGCCGTAGACCGGGATCAGTACTTCATCGCCCGGCTGGAGGTCCATGGCAAAGAGGGCCAGGTGCAGGGCCGCGGTGCCGTTGCACACCGCCACGCCGTGTCGTGTGCCGAAAAAGGTCGCCGCCTCCCGCTCGAACCGTTCCAGGACACCCCCCTCCACCACTGAGAGCTCCTCCTCCACCACGGTGCGCAGGATCCGCCCCAGCACTTCCTCGTCGAGGGAGTAGAAGAGGCGCTGCTGGTCTTCCAGTGTCAGTGCAGGTGTTTTCATGGCACCCTACAATTCCGGCAGCGAAGCCCAGGCCCGGATGGTCTTCGCGATTTTGTGCATCTGGCTCTGGGGCACCACCGGGTAGACGCAGATTTCAATGATCGATGCTTCGCGGGGCGGCGCTGTTTCCGCACTGTCGCCATCGTCACGGAACACGTCGAGAACCGAGCAGTCGGACATGTCGCTGATCTTGGTGTCGATACCGTTGCGCAGCAGGCGGTGGCGCAGTTCATCCCGGTTGCCGGCATCCACAGTGAGTGGGTAATAGACATAGATATTGGTCCCGCCGGCCGAATCGGGGGGCCTGACACCGGGCACCTCGCCGATGCGGTCGGTGAGGATGGCGGCGTTGCGACGTGCGCCCTGGTTGAATGCGTCGATATGTCGGAGCTGGAGCAGTCCCACCGCCGCCGAGAGGTTGGACTGCGGGGTGATCCGGGGGTTGGACGCGGCAAAGTCGGAGAGCAGCGTGTTGCCCACCGAGGAGTCCATCAGCGGTTTGCCCTGGGCCAGCTTCAGACGCAGGGCCGGGTAGGCGGTGAGACCGAAGACCAGCGGCCGGGTCAGCAGCCACTTGATCCAGATGGAGATGGCCTTCTTGGTGATGGCGTTGGCCGGTGCCTGCTCGGTTTTTGCCAGAATGACCCGCGTCCGCTCCGCGATGACATCGTCCGAAGTGGCGACGGCCCCGCCGGCGAAACAGGGCATATTTTTGCCTTCCGCAAAACTGAAGATTCCCACGTCGCCGAAGGTGCCGGCCTGCTGGCCCTCCACCCGGACCCCGCAGGCATGGGCGCAGTCTTCCAGCAGCCGGATATCGCGGCCGCGGATCAGTTCGGCGATACCGCGGATGTCGCAGGGCTGCCCGAAGAGGTGCGTGGCCAGCACGGCCCCGGTATTCTCGTTGAGCAGGGGGGCGACCTGCTCCGGCCCCGAGTTGTAGGTCTCCGGGTCCACGTCACAGAACACCGGCTTGTATCCCAGCATTTTTGCCACCAGGGGCATCACCGGGAAGGTGAAAACCGGGAAGATGATTTCGCGCCCTTTTTCGATTTCCAGCGCTTCCAGCGCCAGCTGGAATGCCGAGCGCCCCGAAGAAGCCCCGAAGACATGGGTCACCCCCAGCCATTCGGCAAAGCGCTTCGGAAATTCACTCTGTTCCGGCCCCTGCTGGACCCTCTTGCGGAGGATGCAGGAGATCAGGGTGCGCAGTGAACCGGGAGGGAGGTTCACACACCTGCGTGGTACGGCTCCGGTAAAAGGCATCTCAGATTCTCCTTATCCTGTGCCATGCGGCCAAGGGCGATCCATCGCCCGGAAACCCTGCAGACCGTGATCGACAATGCGATCGGTGGAAACGGCGGATTGTATACCCGGGAAGACCCCTTTCTCAAGTCGCCGGCGGCCGGTCGGACGGCCCCGGTTCGCCGGCGATGACACCCTCCCGCTCGCGCCACGTATAGAGCCCCAGTTTGTGCCGCAGCAGCCAGACCACCAGCCCCAGCCAGATATGCAGCCAGGAGTCGATGAGCCGGTTGAGCACGGTGACCGAGGCCGCCGTCGGATGGGCGACCCCCAGCAGTCTCAGACACCCGTACAGGGTGGCCTCCACCAGACCGGCGCCGGAGGGTGTCAGCGGGAAAGTGGACGCCAGCAGCGGCAGCTGGACCAGAAAAACGATCTCCACCACACTGAAGTGCAGGTCGAAGGCCAGCATCAGGCACAGCGTCCAGACAGCCTCCAGCACCCAGATCGTCACCGTCAGGCCGGCGATGGTGCCCAGCTCCTTTCGCGCCGGCCACATCCCGGCCTGGAAGGCCTCGATCGCCTCCCGCATGGCGTTGGGAACCCAGTTGGGCAACGATTTTCTGTAGAGCAGCAGCGGGGTGAGGATACCGGTCAGGACAAGCGCGAGCGTAAGGCCGCCAATGAGGCCCCAGGCCACGGTCTGGGGAAGCTTGGTGGAGAAGATCAGGTAGGACGACAGTACCGCCAGCACCAGCACGATCCAGGCGTCGATCAGGCGCAGGAAGAACAGGGACCCCAACGCGGTGCTGCGGCGGACACGAAAGTTGATCCGGGCCAGGTGGGCGGCGTAGAGGTCTCCGATTTTACCCGGCACCACATTGTCCACCGCGTTGTAGAAGAAGACCACCAGCCCGAATTTGCCTGTGCTGCCCTGCACCGGCATGTGGCCCAGCGACCGCTTCCACCTCATTCCCCGGATGGGGTAAGTGGCATAGTGGGCCAGGAAACCGAGGAAGGCATACCACTTGTTACAGGCGAGGATATCCTGCCAGACCTGGGCCAGGTCGATTTTGGTCACCATGTAGCCGAGGAGCACCAGGGCGGCCGCAATGCCCAGAAAGGTGTGCCACCCCCAGAGGTTGGGCATCTCGTGACCCCCCGGCGGAAGGGGCTCAGCTGCTGTCTGTCTGGGGTCATCTGCGGGCATCAGTCACCCATGCCCGCACCCTGGCGCCGGGCTTCAAAGAGACGGCACGCGAGATCGAATACTTCATCCACGCTGATCTTCTGCATGCAGATGTTGTCGGTGCAGGCCGATTGCCGGTCATTGAATGCATTCACACAGGGGCTGCAGGCAATGCCCGCCCAGAGCGTGTGCGTCCGTTCGCTCAGCGCGCCGAATACCCGGGGGGTCTCGGGGCCGAAAATCGCGATCACATCCATGGGGGTCACCGTGGCGTAGTGCGCCGGCCCGCTGTCGTTGGTGACCATCAGTTCCGACCGGCAGTAGGTAGCGAACAGTTCGTCCAGGGAGGTTTTCCCGGCAAAATTGATGCAGCGGGGTGAACCCACCTTCTCCACCAGTTCCCGGGCCCCCTCTTCCTCGTCGGGGGCTCCGGTGAACACCACGGCCAGGTCCTGGTAGCGATCCAGCAGACGCCGGGCCAGGTCGATATAGCGATCCCCGGGCCAGGACCTGAGCGGCAGGAAATCACCGCGGTTGGCATTGAGCAGGATCACCGGAGGCGCCGTTTCCACATCGAGCATCGATCGCAGCAGGGTCTCGACCTTCTCCGCCGTCTCGGGAGCTGGACGATAGTCGGGGAGTTCCCCCCCCCGCACCGGCATCAGGTCGCAGGCGGGCAGTTTGTCCGCCGGGCACCAGATGGCGTCCACGATCTGGTGGAAGATCTCACTGGCATGCATGCTGGTGTTGTAGCAAAGCCGGTGGGTCATCAGGTCGCCACGGTAGGAGGCCTCGCCGTAGAAAGCGTGAAACCCCACCCGGATGGAAGCCCCGCTGAGCCAGGAGAGCACCGCCGTGGAGCGGGCAAAGAACTCGCAGTCGATGGTGGCTTCGATTCCTTCCCGACGCATGCGAAGGACCGCCCGGATGGCGTCCACCATGGCCTGGACAGCATTGTCCGCCCGAATGACGATGAGGTTCTCCAGGGGGACGATCTGCAGCAGTTTGACGATGAACTGGTTCTGTTCGAACACCACGAAGAACAGGTTCTCCCGCCCGACCTTCTCCGCGGCACGCATCAATGCGGGATAGGCCACAACGGTGGCCCCCTGTTCGGCGAGCTTGATCGCGGCGATCCGCCGCGGGGAGCTCACCGGTTTCCGGGTCCCCAACAGGTCGCCCACCCTACGCATCAGCGTGAGCAGAAAACAGAGCGGGACACCGAACCACTTGTCCACCAGCCGCATCAGACCTACGTTCACGGCTCCTCCCGATTGGCGATGAGCACGAATTCCCGGTGCCCGATGGCTTTCCTGGTGATCTCCGGCAGGGCCTTGAGGTAGTCGTCCTCCAGCGTCGCATAGTGGTCCGTGCCCACCACGGCCATGGAGAAGGTGGGGCGTTCCATGAAGGCCTTCAGTTCCTGCTCGGTTTTGATTTCTTCCACAAAGCTGTCGGTGTAATAGACGAATGCGGCCCGGTAGTGCTTGTACATCACCCATTCGCCGCCCTGTTCCAGCCGGGCGGCGATTTCCTCGCAAAACGGCTTTGGTGTCTTGTAGACATTCATCGCCGGGATCAGCACGTGCACCCCCAGCAGCACCAGCACCCCCATGAATGCCGCCGGCAGAAAGATCAGCGCCCGCGGGCTGTTCCGGCGCCAGGCCACGAAGAGCAGCACGGCGAATGTCCCGGTGACCAGACTGGCGGCAATACCCAGTCCGAGGAACTCCGGGTATTGCGTACTGCCGCCGACGGGCAGGGCCACGGTGACCAGCAGCAGGATCCCGGCAAAGATCAGGGCGGGGATGACGATGGACCGGCGGAAGTACTTCTCCTTCCAGCCGTCAAGGGCCCGGTGGCCGAGGTATCCCACCAGCAGGGCCAGGCCCGGGTAAAGCCCGAGGATGTACTGGTGCCGCTTGCACTGGGCCAGGGAGAAGAAGAGCAGCAGGGCGAAGACCCAGACCAGCAGGAGCTTGAGGTTTTTGCGGTCCGCCTCGCTGCGCCGGCTGAAGGCCAGGTGAATCGCCCCGGGCAGGAAGAGCGACCAGGGGAGAAAGGCCCAGAGCAGACCCACCGCGTAGTAGTGGAACGGCCGGTTGTGGGTCCAGGTGTTGAGAAACCGGGTCACATTGGTGGTGATGAGCAGGTCGGACCCGTAGTCGCTTCTCATGCCGGCCGGAATATACCAGGAGAGGGCGATGGCAGCGAAGATCAGTGTGCCCCAGACCAGTTTCATTTTCAGAATGTGCTTCAGGTCCTTCATCACCACGAGGTAGACGAAGATGACCAGGCCCGGGATCGCCAGGTTGACCGGCCCCATGGTCAGAACGCCGAGGCCGGCCGCGGCACACATCCAGAGATAGGACGACGTTCGTTTCCCCGGATCCGAGTACCCCCGGTGGAACATGAAAATGGCCAGGGTGGCGAAGAAGGTGGAGAGCATGTAGGTCTGGGCCCATCGCCCGTTCTCCAGAAAGAGGACACTGGTCCCCAGGGCCAGTGCAGCAATGAAACCGGCGCGGGGTGAAAAGGCCCGCCGGCCCATGAAAAATGTGAGCAAAATGGTCCCGATGGCCGCCAGGGCGGAAAAGATCCTCGCCCGGAATTCGTCCACATCGCCATAGGGGAGTGAAATAAACCCCACCAGCCAGTTGTAGAGCGCGGGTTTGATGGTCCAGGGGATGCCGTTGCACGTGGGGTAGAGCCAATTGCCCGTCCGGATCATTTCCCGGCTGATCTGGGCATACTCGTCTTCATCGGGGGCCCAGAGGTCGCGGTCCCCCACCCCGTAAACGAAGAGGAAGAAGCCGGCGATGACCAGAGCGATGACAAGGGTCCTGGTATTGGTGAATCGTAGTTCAGTCATCGCGGGCCGGCCTCCTGATCCGGCATGTTCGATAGAATCAGATTGTTGCCTTTGTCCCAGATAATGTATGTCTTCTCCTTCAACTGTTCAAGCGGGTCGTAGCGGCGTCTTTCAGTCACGAAGTAGACCCGCTCATCCGTATCCAGAAACTCCGCCAGTTGATCGGGCGAGGTCAATACGGTGGCCTGGCGTCCCGTGTAGAACAGTATCGAGTCCTTCATCTGCCAGTAGAAAGTGAACTTCTCCCCCGGTGGGATCAGAGTGTCCAGCTCGGCGCCCAGCACCTTGGTGGAGCGGTAGATGTTGATCGAGGGCACGACCCAGATGATGAACGGAATCATCAGGAAGAAGATGGTTCCCGCGGTCAGGGCAAAACTGGTCTTGTATCGCCGGACCAGGAAAAAGAGGAAGGCGATGATGGCCACCAGACAGACCACGGTGAAGATGTAATTCACCCGGGAGAGATTGACACCGTAGCGGTACTGGACCTTGACCGGTGGGTTGAGCCGCAGATAGACCACGGCAAAGATGAAAAATGCCGTATAGAGGCCGGAGGACCAGATGAAAAACCGCCTGAGCCGCTGCGATGGAAAGGTGATCAGATCATGCCAGAGCAGGGCCACCAGCAAGGCCACCGCCGGATAGAGGGGAAGGATGTAGGTGGACATCTTCGATCCGGCCACGGTAAAGAAGAGAAAGATGAACCAGAACCAGATCAGGCAGAAGAGCGTGCTGTCATTTATCTTTTTGAGTCCGCCCTTGAAACCGTGGATCAGGGCGACGGGCAGGAAAAAGGACCAGGGGAAGAAACCGCCGATCAGCCGTGGCAGGTAGTAGTAGAACGGCTGCGGATGGCGGGCGCCCGCCCCGCCGGTGAAGCTGTGCAGATTCTTCTCGATGAGGAAGTAGTGGAGGTATTCAGGGTTCTTCAAGCTGAGCAGGAGATACCAGGGAGCGATGATCAGCACGAAGACGACGATGCCCGGGCCCAGGTGCATCTCCTTGATAAACTTCAGATTTCTGCGGCTGATGAGAAAAAGCCCGATGATGGCGGCAGGAACCAGCAGGCCGATGGGCCCCTTGGCCAGAACCGCGAACCCCGCCGAGACATAAAAGAAGAAGAAATTGAACCGCCGACGGGTCTCGCTGGAATACCCCGCATAGAAAAAATAGAGGGTCGAGGTGATGAAGAAGACCAGGGCGATGTCGTGGACCACCACACGGGAGAGAACGATGAATTGAACGGCGGTGGCCAGAACCACCCCGCTGATGAAGCCCACCGTCCGGTTGAACAACAGCCGGCCCAGCAGGTAGGTAATCAGGACACATCCCGTCCCCAGCAGCGCCGCGGGCAGCCTGGCCGCGAATTCGGTGAATCCGAACACCAGGAAAGCGAGGGCAACGAACCAGTTGAAGAGCACCGTTTTGTCATAGAACGGTTCACCGTTGAAAATCGGTGTGATCCAGTCGCCGCTCTCCACCATTATCCTGGATGTCGAAGCGTGCATCCCCTCGTCGATGTCCCAGAGAGGCTGGCTGCCAAGACAGGTGAAGAAGAAGACGAGACAGCAGACAGAGAGGCCCGCGATGAAAAGGAGATCCTGTCTCTGTTCAGTCATGAGGGGCTCACTGGATCGGTAAAGAGGATTACAAGTACATCCTGATTGTAAAAGTGTGTAATTACCACGTCAAGTGCGCCGAACATGGGACCATGACCAGCCGTAAAAATTCTGGCGCTTTCCCTCCAGTTTTGAAGATCCACTCATTTCACCCGCCACAATCACGTATTAACCCGCCACTTTTTCTGTCACCCTCAGAAGAAACCATGGATGTCGACAAATACCCTCACCACCCAGCCCTGTCCCCCCTCGCCAATCAGCACTAAGCCCCCTACGAAAATATTCCGATATATATGCAATAGGTAGCGTTAGCCCGTTCCATCACCGGGCTGTGTTCGATCATGGGCGACGGCGTTGTCGCCTCGGAGGGATGTGAGATGGCCGCAATTCAAACTGGACCCACAGGTCTCACCCGGTTGGTGCCGGTGGCGCTGTTCCTGCTGCTCCTTCCCGCCGTTCTGCTGGCCGCCGAGAGCCGCAGTATCCGGTTCCACCACTATTCGCCCAGCCAGGGGCTCTCTCAGGAGGCGGTCAACTGTTTACTCCAGGACCAGCACGGGTTCATCTGGATCGGCACCCAGGAAGGTCTGAACCGCTTTGACGGATACGAGTTCGTGGTCTTCGATCACGATCCGGCTGACGTAGATTCGCTGATTCATCCATTTGTGTGGGCGATCCATGAGGACGCCGGGGGGATCCTCTGGATCGGCACCGAGGGAGGCCTCGACCGTTACGATCCCGCCGACGGATCCTTCTCCCACTTTCGTCATGATCCCGAAAACCCGGCCAGCCTGAGCAGCGACCGGGTCCGGGTCATCACCGGAGACCGTGACGGCAGCCTGTGGATCGGTACATTCGACAACGGAGTCAATCATTTCGATCCGGACGCAGGCACTTTCACCCGTTACCACCATGAGGACGGAAGCTCGAGCCTGAGCAGCGACAACACCCGCTGCATCTACCTCGACCACCAGGACAACCTGTGGGTGGGGACTGACGGGGGCGGGCTCAACCGCTTGAACAGGGACAGCGGCACGTTCAGTACCTTCAAGCACGATGACGGGAACCCGGACAGCCTGGCCTACGACACCGTCCGCAGCATTGTTGAAGACCGCGAGGGCCGGTTGTGGATCGGCACCTACGGCGGTGGAGTCGATGTCCTCGACAGGAAAACCGACGTGTTCACCCATCATACCCACGATCCCGCAGACCCGAACTCCCTGGGCAACAACCGGGTGCGCTGCGTATTCCAGGACTCCGATGGCGCTATCTGGGTGGCCACCGACGCCGGGCTCTGCGAATGGCTGCCCGACAATGGTTCTTTTGCCCGGTACCAGCACGACGCCACCAACCCGGCCAGCCTCAGCGATGACCGGGTCAACCTGGTGTTCGAGGACCAGGGCGGCGTGCTCTGGGTCGGCACCTTCAGTGGCCTCAATACCTGGAACGCTGTCACGGGAAGCTTCGCCCACTACCGTAAGGACCCCGGCGCACCAACGCATTTGAGCAGCAACGTGATCTGGGCCCTGCAGGAGGATCTTGACGGGTCACTCTGGATCGGGACCTGGGGCGGCGGCCTCAATCGTCTGGCCCTGGACGGTGCGACCTACCAGAATTTTGCCCACGACCCGCAGGATTCGGGCAGCCTGGGTGACAACCGGGTGATGTCACTGCTGGTGGACCGGCAGGGCCGCCTCTGGGTTGGAACGTTCAGTGGAGGTCTCGACCTCTACAACCGCTCCAGCGGAACATTCATCCACCACCGCCATGATCCGAACGACGAAAACAGCCTCAGCGGCAACGGGGTGACCTCCATCCGCGAGATGAGCGACGGAAAGATTTGGGTCGGCGTGTTCGGCGGCGGCGTGAACGTGCTGGACCCGGGAAACGGGGCCATCGAGCACCTGCGCCACGACCCAGAAGACCCGGAGAGCCTGAGCAGCAACCGGGTGCTGGCCATTTTCGAGGATTCCACCGGCCTGATCTGGGTCGGCACCGAGAATGCGGGGCTCAACCGGTTCCGGCCGGAAACGGGAAACTTCGTCCGCTACCGCCACGAGGGTGACATCCTGACCAGCCTGAGCAGCGATTCCGCCTGGTCAATCCAGGAAGACAGCAACGGCAACCTCTGGATCGGCACCCAGGGCGGCGGGCTCAACCGCTGGGACCTGGTGGACCGCGGTATGGATCGCCAGATCTTCCACCGCTACACCAGGCGGGACGGCCTGCCCAGTTCGGTGGTCTACGGCATTCTCGAAGACGAAAACGGCCTGCTGTGGATCAGCAGCAACCGCGGCTTGTCGGCACTGGATCCGGTATCCGGCATCTTCCGCAACTACGAGACGATGCACGGCCTGCAGAGCAACGAGTTCAATTTCGGGGCGTATCACAAGGGTGCGGACGGCCGGATGTATTTCGGCGGTTCCAACGGGTTTAACATCTTTCACCCCTCGGAGATCACGTCCAACACCCGGATACCGCCGGTGGCGCTCACCGGTTTCTCGAAGCTGAATCAGCCGGTGGCCCTGCCCCGGTCAGCGGGCGATCTCGCGACGGTGGAGCTGACCCACCGGGACTACTTTGTGACCTTCACTTTTGCCGCGCTCGATTTCACCGCCCCGAACAAAAACCGCTACCGCTACCGGCTGGAGAGCCTGGGCGACACCTGGATCGACCTCGGCATCGTCAACCGCGTCACGCTGAACAACCTCAACCCGGGCAACGACACCCTGCACATCACCGGATCGAACAACGACGGGGTGTGGAACGAGACGGGTATCGCCCTGCCTCTGCGCGTCATCCCGCCTCCGTGGAGATCCTGGTGGGCTTACTGCCTCTACGCACTGGCACTGGCCCTGGGGGTGTTCGCCTTCACCCGCTCCCGGGTCCGCAACCTGGAAGCCAAGCAGCGGGCAGTACAGCACGCCCTGGCCGACAGCCAGACCCTGCTCAAGCTGCTCAACCAGATATCCGGGACCCACGGGGAGGAGCTGTCTCCGGAACAAACCGTGGAACGGGTTGTCCGCACCATCGGCGAACACTTCACCGAACTGCGTATCACCTACGCCACGATCGATTCCGGCGGCAGGTTAACCGTCCAGCATTCACTGGCCCCGCCGGGAAAGGCCGGCGCCGGAGCGGACAGCCTGGATCTGGGCGGCGCGTCGGACTACCTGGCAGCGCTGGACCGCAAGGAACCGGTGATCTGCAGCGACATCAGGTCAGAGACGTGCTTCGGCGGCTTGCGGGACGTCCTGGCCAATAAGGGTGTGGGCGCCTTTGTCCACCTGCCGGTTCATCACTCGGAGGAGATCCGCGGCCTGTTGATGTTCGAGTCCCCGGCCCCGAGATCCTGGAGCGGCGACGAGATCATCAACATGACCGAGGCCTCGCAGTTTCTCACCGTGACGATCAAGAATGCATTCATCGACCGCAACCGCATGGAAATCGAACGGCGCACCGCCGCGTCGCTGCGTGAGAAGGAGGCCCTGCTCAAGGAGATCCACCACCGGGTGAAGAACAACCTGCAGGTGATTCACAGTCTGCTCAGCCTGCAGTCCGACCAGCTCAACGACGACCGGGCCATTGAGATCTTCGGCATGACCCAGAACCGGATCAACTCCATGGCCCTGATCCACGACCAGCTTTACCACTCCGACGAGCTGGCCTGGATCGACTTCGAACAGTATGCCGATTCCCTGGTGAGCAGTATCGTACACTCCTACGCCACGGGTGAGCAGGCCGTGGAAACGGTGATGGATATCGGCGACATACGCCTCGACCTCGACACCGCCATCCCCTGCGGTCTGATCGTCAACGAACTTGTCTCCAACGCCTTCAAGTATGCCTTCTCGGACGGCCGGGAAGGGAAGATCACGGTGGGCATGAAACAGAACGGGGATGGCCTGGGTGTTCTCCGGGTAGTGGACAATGGTGTGGGTATTCCCGAGGACCTGGACATCAGCGACACGGAATCCATGGGCATGCAGCTGGTCCACATTTTCTCCGAACAACTGGAAGGTGAAATTCAGATGGATCGCGACAACGGCACATCGTTCGCCATCACCTTCCCTCTGCAGCAAGTCGCACGAGGTGAAGGACGATGACCAGCAAGCGAATCCTGGTGGTTGAGGACGAGCGGCTCATTGCCCACAACCTGAAAAAGATCCTCGAGCAAACGGGATACGAAGTCCCGGCCTCGGTGGCCTATGCCGAAGAAGCGGTAGAGCTGGCCGCCAACGGCGGTCTGGACCTGGTGCTGATGGACGTGCGGCTGAAGGGCAAGATGGACGGGATCGAGGCGGCGGAGATCATCGTCGGCCGCTACCACATCCCCGTGGTCTTCCTCACCTCGTACACCGACGAGTCGAACCTCAAGCGGGCCGCGGCCACCCACTCGTACGGCTACCTGCTCAAGCCCTTCCAGGCCAAACCGCTGCAGATCGCCATCGAGATGGCGCTCTCCAAACACGAAATGGAGAAACAGCTCCAGGAACGGGAACAGTGGCTCGACGCCACCCTGGGCAGCATTGCCGACGGTGTGCTGGCCACCGACCAGGAGCAAAAAGTCCTCTTTGTCAACCGGGCGGCGGAACGGCTCACCGGCTGGTCACGGGAGGAGGCCGAGGGCCGGGACCTGGACGCCGTGCTGGCCCTGACCGACGAGCGCCGGTCACCCCGACGGTTCTTCGCCATCGAGGATGTCATGGAAAAGGGCGAGACGCTGGTGGTGCAGGAACCGGTCTATCTCGATACCCGCGGCGGCGACCCGCTGAGCATCCACCTCATCGTCTCGCCGCTACGTGACCGGGCCGGCGAACCGCGGGGGGCGGTGGTGGCCTTCCAGGATGTCTCAGAGCTCAAGGCGCTGGAGAGCCGTCTCCGTCAGACCCAGAAGGCCCAGGCCCTCTCAACCCTGGCCAGCGGCGTGGCTCACGATTTCAACAACCTCCTTTCGGCGATCAACGGCTACACCGAGCTGGCCATTGCCAGCGCCCCGGCGGAAGGAAAGTTTCGCGACCATCTCAATCAGGTGACCACCGCCGCCACCCGGGCCTCCGACCTGGTGGGCCAGATCCTCGCCTTCAGCCGCCAGACCGAACAGACCCCGGTTTCGGGACCGATCCACCCGGTGATCAGGGAAGCCCTGAAGTTGCTCACCGCCTCGCTACCGGCGACCATCGAGATCGTCACCGATATCGACGAGTTCTGTGGGCCGGTGCTGGCCGATCCCACCCGCATCCACCAGGTGCTGATGAATCTCTGCACCAACGCCTACCACGCCATGCGCGACAGCGGCGGGACGCTTACCGTACAGCTGGCCCGGCACGGCACGCAGACCATCCGGCTGACGGTGGCGGACACCGGCAGTGGCATGGACGAAGAAACGTTGAGCCGGGTCTTCGACCCCTACTTCACCACCAAGCCGGTGGGTGAAGGCACCGGCCTGGGGCTCTCGGTGGTCCAGGGGATCGTGACCAACTGCGGCGGCGGGATCCGCATCGAAAGCGAGCCCGGCGCCGGAACCACCATCCGGGTGGATTTCCCGGTGGACCAGACCAGTGTCGCCCTCACGTCGGCCGATACTCCGGAGTCGGTGGAAACCAGCCGCGGAGAGCGAATCCTCTTTGTGGACGACGAGGCGCTGGTGGCCGATGCCATGGGCCAGCTGCTGGAGGAGTTCGGCTACCGTGTGGAGTGCCGCACAAACAGCGTCGAGGCGCTGAGGGAGTTCGGGGAGCATCTTGAGGACCTCGACATGGTGATCACCGACCAGACCATGCCGGGGATGAGCGGAGAGGAATTCGCCGCCGCGCTGCTGGAGATTCGAAAGGATTTGCCGGTGATCCTGTCCACCGGAGACGGGGAGGCTCTGGGGGCCGACGAGGCCCGGGCCGCCGGGTTCCAGGACGTGATCCGCAAGCCGCTGAGCATCAAGAAGATCCGCCAGGTCATCGACGGCGTCTTCGCCGCCCGTACGCCGTAGGCTAGCCTGTCTTCAATTGTCCTTGCGATGAATGGGCCAAACTGTCATTGCGAGGAGCATTTACCTCCTCAGCGACGTCACCGCACCGGCGAGGATATCCATCGCCTGGTTCAGCTGGCGGTCTGAAAGGTAGGGTGCCGGCCCCAGGCGAAGCATCTCCCCCCGGTGGTCGGTGAGCACGTCCTCTTCACGCAGTGCGGAACAGAGGTCCGCCGCGGCGGGGCTGCGCAGGGTGAGGAAACCGGCGGTCCGTTCCAGCGGCGCCTCCCGGTCACGGCTGATCAGCGCCGGGTCGGCATCCAGTTCATCGAAGCGGCGGGCCAGCATGGCGATCTGCCTTTGACTCACCTGGCGCAACAGTTCGGGGGTCAGCCCCTCTTCCTCGAAGAAGTCAAAGACCTCGGATGCCCGGTAGTGACTGGTGGGGTCGTAGGTGGAGCCGGCAAAAAGCCCCGGCCCCTGGCCGTAGGCCACCCGGCCGTCCCCCGCCGGCCCGGCAAGGACGTCGAATTCGCTGAACCAGCCGGTGACCACCGGCCGCAGACCGCTGTCCGGCGGAAAACGCAGGAAGCAGTTCCCCTCCCCCATCTGGCAATACTTGTAGCCGCCGCCCACCACAAAGGACTGCTCCAGCCCTTTGCCGGGCACTGAAAAAGGCACCACGTTGAGCGCGTGGTAGACATCCACCAGCAGACTGACGCCCTCCCGCTCACAGGCATTGGCCACCCGGACCAGGCCGGGGACGATCCGCGAGTTGCGGAAGAGCACGGCTGAGACCAGTACCGCCGAAGTCCGCTGGTCCACTTCGCCGGCCAGCCGTTCGGCCAGCGTGTCTGCATCCCCCGCCGGCACCTTGACCAACTCCACCCCCTCCTCGGCCAGCCGGTCAAGCTGGCGCCGGATGGTGTGGAACTCGCCATCGGTGGTGACCAGCCGCGGCCGCTCGGCCAGGGGCATGGCGGAAAGGAAACGGACCACCAGGTCGTGGGTGTTCTGCGCCAGGGCGATGTGGCCGTTGCGGTCGTCCAGCAGGCGGGCAAACCCCTGCCGCACCCGATCGGCCCGGGCAAAAGCCCGTTCCCACTTCTCGTCAGCCAGCTCCGCCGCGTCGAGCCAGGCCTGCTGCTGGCCCTGAAACCCGCGGTCGGGCCAGGCCTGGTGCGAGTGACCGGTGAGCAGCAGCCGGTCGGCCACCCGGAACTTCGAGTAGTGCCGGGCCAGCGGATTGGGGTGTTGGGCGGTTTCTGAGGGCTTCACGGGTACCTCACAGTTCCGAGCGGATGGCCCAGAGGTCGGGAAAGAGCGGCTGAAACAGCGTGGACGCCAGGTAGTGAACACCGGAGGATCCGCCGGTGCCGCTCTTCGAACCGATGGTCCGCTCCACCATCTTCACGTGGCGGTAGCGCCACTCCTGGAGCCCCTCGTCCAGATCGAGCACCTGGTCGCAGATCACCGCCAGGGCGGGCTGCTGGCGATAGACATCCACCAGTACCGCCTGCAGCGCGGGGGACGGTTCAAGGGGGCGAGTCACGTCGCGGCCAAGATCTTCCCCGGGCACGCTCACCCCCTGGCCCGCCAGGAAGGCCAGAAAGCCGTCCCAGAGTGTGGGGCTGGTGAACCGCTGCCCCAGCATCTCCCGCCCCGTTGACCCCTCGGGGAAGCGCTGCAGCACACCGGGGTCTTTCTTGCCCAGCGCGAACTCCAGCGCCCGGAACTGGTACGACTGGAACCCGGAGGCCGATTCGAGATTCGTGCGGAAGGAGAGAAACTCCAGCGGGGTCAGGGTCTCCAGCACGTCCACCTGGCCCACCATGGTCTTCAGGATGGTCAGGATCCGGTTCAGGGTGTGCCCGGCGCGGGGCGCGTCCCCGGGCCGGAACAGCCGGTCCAGGTGATCAACCTCGTGAAGCAGCTGTTTGAACCAGAGTTCGTAGACCTGGTGGATGACGATGAACAACATCTCGTCGTGCTCGGGGCCGGCGGACTTCTGCTGCTGCAGCGACAGCAGTTGATCGATTTTCAAATAGTCCGAGTAGGTCAGGGCCATGGGCAATCTCCGCAGTGTGAGGTTCTTTACTGAAACGCTATCCTTCTATTCTCTCATTCTTTTACTTTAGAATGCACCCCATGGGCACCAGCAGGAAAACAAAAAAACGGAAGCGGAAGTCCAGCAAAAAACCGGGCTGCCTGGCCCGGATGGCCCGATTGACGTTCAAACTGTTCGCCCTGGCCGTATCAGCCGCCGCCGTTCTGGCCGGGTGGTGGTATCTCACCTGGCCCGACGTGGGTTCGTTAGCGCACCAGGAGCCGGAGACCACGGCATTCATCGAACAGAGCCGCGAGAAGAACGGCCCTTCGGCCGTGCGCTGGGCACCGGTTCCCGGCGCGGCCATATCCGATCACCTGCGGGTGGCGGTGCTGGTGTCGGAGGACATCGGGTTCTTTGACCACAAGGGGTTTGCCGGTGAAGAGATCAGGGCGGCTATCGAGGACTCCATCACAAAGAAAAAACCGCTGCGCGGCGCCTCCACCATCACCCAGCAGCTGGCCAAGAACCTCTGGCTCTCCCCGTCCCGCAACCCGTTGCGCAAATTGCGCGAGGCGCTGCTCACCCTGGACCTGGAACGGCGGCTGACCAAGGAGCAGATCCTCGATCTCTACCTCAACACGGCCGAATTCGGTCCGGCCATCTTCGGCGCCGAGGCGGCGGCCAGACACTTCTTCGGCAAACCGGCGGCGGATCTGTCGGCCGCTGAGGCGGCCGGCCTGGCCGCCGATCTCTCCCGGCCGTCACAGTGGCACCCCGGCTGCGGCAGCTCCTATTACCAGAAGCACGTGGCCACCATCCGGCAACGGATGAAGAAGGCACGAGGCCTGCCGTTCTGATCCAGCGGTGGATCATACCCCTGACGGGGCGGTCTCCTGATCCTGCTCCACCTTACTGAACCGGGCCAGGAATGAGTAAACCACCGGCACCAGCACCCGGGGTAATCCCGAAAAACACAATAACACCGCTCTTCTCTCCCTCGATCAGGGCCTCGCGCAGCGCTTCGAGCTCTGCCCTGTCGGCCTTCTCGCTCATGCGTTCTCTCCCGGCTCATCGCGCTCGCCCTCGATCTGGCTGGCCATGATCTCGGCTTCTTGCAAGAGATCGGGCTCGAGCTTGGGGAGCCGGTCGATGAAATCCATGCTGCCGTGCCACACGGTCAACACGAAGACGATGTCGCCGACTACATCACCCACGAGCACGTGCTCGCGAACGCTGTAGAAGCGGAGGCGGCCGGTGTAGTCGTGGCGTCCCTTGAAGAGCGAGAGGTCGTCCGCCAGGCGGCCAAGAGCGGCGTCCTGATCCACCAGGTATTGGTCGGCGACCTGGCGGCCCCAACGCTCCACCGAGTAGCGGTCGATCGCGTCGATGTCGGTGAGAGCGCGATCGGTGAGGAGCAGCTTGCTCATGAAGCTTCGCGTCCACCTCGATGCGCTTCGAGCATGGCGCGAAGGTCGCCGGTGTACTCGTGCGTGCGGCCGTCTCGAACGTCTGCGTAGCCTTCGAGCACCGCCTGGCGCAGTGCGGCCGCGTCTTGGCGGTCTTTCTTGCTGCGGATCAGGTCGCGGACGAACTCGCTCGGCGTCGAGAACAGCGTTCCGTCGCCCGAGTTCTCGTCGAGGAACGCGCGCAACTCGTCTGTGAGTGACAGGTTGATTGATCGTGCCATGGGGCACCTCCGTGTTGATTCCTCTCCACTATGGCATGTGTGGCGAATATTGTCAAATATCGTCACAAATGTAATGTATAG
>CBESOE010000006.1:0-81022 GCA_965531145.1 uncultured bacterium
CACACCCCGGTAGCCGCAGTCATCCATGGTTATTTTCGTGCCGTGGGCGGTCTGGTCCATCTGATAGTCGCCTGAGCGGACCACCAGGGTCAGTTCACCCGGGAGTGCGTCAAGGCCATCCACCGCGGCTGATGACCCGGCGAGGGAGGGCAGAGCCGAGATGACCATAATCAGAACGATCCAAAGCCGATTTCGCATGGCGTGCACTCCAGGTGGCGAAACATTCAGAATCAGGCTGGAACACTTCAGGATCTCATACGGTTCAACTTAATGAATACGGCTCGATTGGTCAATGCCTCCCGGGGAATCTGCCTTTTGCCGCCCCTGCCGCTCCGCCCCGGTGATCAGGTGCCCCTGAGGATTTTAAAAAAATATTCGACAACCGGTGACTTTTTTCATCCGGTCCGGTCTGAGGGGAAGAATGGATAAATGAGCCAAGGTTTGGGGCGGCTGCGGGGGTGCAGCACGGTTCCCGGTTTTGATAGCTTTTAACAGAAACAATTCACGGAGGTTTGAGAGAAATGAGGAAAACCATGAAGACCATGATTCTGACCGGCCTGCTGGCCACCTTCAGTCTGGCGGCCGTCGCCCAGACCACAGCTTTCCAGGGCGAGGAGCTTCTGCCGCCCAACGCCAACCCCGGCGAGTGTTACGCCCGTGTTTTCGTGGCGCCCACCTATCGTATCGTCAGCGAAGAGATGCTGAAGAAAGAGGCTTCCGAGCGCATGGCGATCACTCCCGCCCGCTACGAGTGGGCCCAGGAGTCGGTGATGGTTCAGGGTCCCACCCAGCGGCTGGAGACGGTTCCCGCCACTTACGAGTGGGTCGAGGAGCAGATTCTGGTCAAGCCCGAATCCACCACCATCGTGGAAGTCCCCGCGGTGTACAAGAACGTGAACGAGCAGGTTCTCGAGCGTGCGGCTCACACGATCTGGAAGCGTGGGCGCGGCCCGGTGGAGAAGGTCGACAACGGAACCGGTGAGATCCTCTGTCTCATCGAGGTCCCGGCGACCTACCGGACGGTGACCAAGCGCGTGCTGGCCTCCGCGGCCACCACCCGTGAAAATGTGGTCCCGTCGAAGTATGATACCGTGCGCCGCAAGGTGATGAAGACCGAACCCACGGTCCGTACCATCGATATCCCCCCGGTGTATGAAAACGTGAAGGTCAGAAAGCTCGTTGCCCAGGCCGAGACCCGCGCCATCCCCATCCCCGCCGAGTATCAGACCGTGACCCGCAATGAAAAGATCACCGAGGGCCGGATGGAGTGGCGGCGGATTCTCTGCGAAACCAACCTCAACACGGACACCATATTGGCCGTCCAGTCTGCCCTGAAAAGTGCCGGATTCCAGCCGGGTGACATCGATGGCAAGCTTGGGAGAGAGACCTATGACGCCATCAAGTCCTACCAGCAGCGGAAGGGCCTGGCCGTTGGGAATCTGACCTATGAGACCCTGGAAAGCCTCGGCGTGGTGCTGACCAACCAGATCTAGACCGAGCGCACGTGACACATTCAAGGGCCGGGGGAGTGAAGATTCCTCCGGCCTTTTCATTTACCCGCACCCGGTGCCCCGGCCCCTAGTTCAGCAGTTCCCGGGATTCGAGGTATTTCCAAAGGTGGTGGGCCACCACCATGTTGGCCAGGGGCGAATAGTATCCGCTGCGTCCGAGAAAGTCATGGGGTGGATGTGTCCGGCCGGCACGCTGGAACGCATCCATCAGGTCGACGTAGTCGATCCCGTGATGTTCCAGGTGCTCCAGGAGAGGGAGGTATGATTTGTCCTGCGCCTGGCGGAACCGCTTGATGTCGTCACCATGGGGGAAAATAACGGCCACCGGCTTTGCTCCATCCTCGATGACTGCCCGGGAGAATCTTTCGAATATCCTGACCGTGACCTGGAAAGCCTCCGATTCGGTGTTGTATTGATTGTCCAGCAGTACCGCGTCGGCCCCCGGGTTTTCCCGCAGATTCCAGCGAAGGATCTTGCCCAGCCGAACCGAGGGCAGCAGGTCGAACCGGCCCGGACGACAGTCCATCCGGTAATAATAGTCATGCGCACCGAGAGTGGCGATGACCTTGCTCTCGTTTTCCAGCAGATCTTCGTAATGTTCGGGTGTGGGCAGGGGATTGGGCAGTAGTTTCAGCGATTCCCCGCTCAGCAGAAATCTCGGCTTGGCTGCGGGAAGACTACCCCGGTAAAGGAAGGGACGGTAGACGTTGACGTGTCGCTTGATGTTCTCGGTGACGAACCCCATCAAGACGATGTGCGGGTTGAACTGCCTCCCTTCCTCCTCGTAGCGCAGCAGTGCCTGGTCCAGGCCAAATGCCGGTACGCCGAAGTTGAGCACTTCCACCTGCGGGGCAAAGGTGCTCAGGTTCTCGGTCCAGGAGTCCTCCGCATTCACCTCGGTTCCGAAGGTAAAGGAATCACCAAAGGCCAGGATACGGACCCTGTCCTCTTCGGGAACCAGGGGATAGGTCTTCCGTCCCCGGAGTCCCTGGGTATTGATGTTGATGGTGAACGGAGAGGCATCTTTCCGGCCCTCCAGCCTGCGTCTGGCGCCTGGCTCGTTGGTCCACCCCAGTGTGGGGCTGAGGATTCTGTGCCCGACCCGGCCGTCGATGAACCCCCGGATGTTGTCGCGGTTCCTGTCGGTGAATTCGAAGCGCACCGGCTCATAGCGGGTGTCCTTGATGCTGTCGAGGAGTTTCAGCCCGGAAAGGGAGATCAACTCGACAGCGAACCAGACCAGCGAGAGCAGTGCCAGCCAGTACATCGTCCGTTCAAGGAGTATTTTCCCCGTTCTCATGTCAACCTCTGTCCATGGGCCGGTGGTGTGACGAGCGGAGCCGCTTGACGTGGCGCCAGTGGGCGCCTTCACGGTCGAAGCGGCGGGCCAGTTCAAATAGCTGCGGAGAGTAATTGACTCCCAGGCTGGGGACAATCCAGTGGGGTCGGGTGCGCACCCGCTCGAGAATCCCCTCGGCAAAGCCGTCGCGCACCGCCGGCGAGATGTAGTGGGTGGGAGAGAGGAGGTTGTCCCCGGCGTCGATGGTGCCTTCGGCAATGGCCCTTTGCTGCAGGTCCGTGCCGGGCAGGATGCGCATGGCCAATGCGGCCAGCACCGCGGTGGGGTCCAGCCGGTCGGCCAGGGCAAAGGTCTCGTCAACGGTCTCCCAGGTTTCACCCGGCCCGCCAAAGATGAAGTTGAAGCAGAAGGGCAGGTCCATGCGGCGGCAGAGATCCGCGGCCTTCTCCAGGTGTTGCACCTCAATGTCCTTGCCATAGGACTGGAGCAGTGCAGATGAACCGCTGTCGGGGGTGAACTCCAGCCCCAGCACCCTGGAGTCGATCATCAGACCCAGCAGTTCCTCGTCCACGGCCAGCGGGTGGAGGTAGGTCTCCCAGCGGATGTCCAGTTTGCGGCGGACCATCTCCCGGCAGACTTCCTTGGCGTGGTCCAGGGGGAGATTGAAGATGTTGTCCACAAAGGTGAACCGCTCGGCCCCCCAGAGGTGCATGGCCTGTTCCATCTCGTCGATCACCGCGGCCGGGGTGCGCAGCCGGAACTGGCGGCCCTCCAGCAGGGGGTAGACACAGTAGGTGCAGTGGAGCGGGCAGCCCCGCTTGGTCTGGATATTGAAGCTGGCCCCGGCCTCGAGGTAGGCGGGGATGTCCAGCAGGTCGCGTGCCACCGCCGAGACCAGGCCCCGGGGACTGGCGATGATCTCCGACGGCACCCGGGTGATGGTGCCGCTGGGGTCACGGTAGACCGCGCCGGGTATGGAATCCGGCGAAGCGCAGCTGATCAGCACCTCCTCCACCAGCCGCACCGCGGAAATCTCGCTCTCGCCGGCCAGCCCCAGATCCAGTCCGAGGTCATCCAATACCGGTTCGGGACAGACGGTGAAGCCCGAGCCGCCGATGAACAGGCGGGCATCGGTCTGTTGCTTCAGGGAATCGACGAACTGCCGGATCTCCGGCAGATACCAGAGCGTGTCGGGCCAGCTGACATTGTCCAGGTTGCGCATGGAGAGGCCGACCAGAGCGGGGGAGCGCTCGGCCACCTGCCGGGCCGCGGCCTGATGGTCATCGGTTCCGCACATGGCCAGGTCCACCACTTCCACCCGGTGACCGGCGGCGAGCAGGGCGGTGGCCGTGCAGGCCAGGCCGATGGGTATCACCGGGCTGGGCAGCTGTTCCCGGTTGAGAGAGACAAGGACGATATGGGCCTTTTCCCCGCTCACGCTCACACCTCCCGGTTGCCGAAGGCTTCGCGGATGGCCTTGCCAAAGGAGGTGTTCTGGCTCAGGTAGTAGGTGAAGTTGCGTTTCGATTCCCTGAGCCGTTCCTGCACCCGCTCCTCGCTGTGCACCTCCAGCATGGTGCGAATGTAGCCTTCCTGCAGGGCTTCGGGTGTCATCCCCTGCGGCTTGTAGACCACATGCTGGGTGTCGAACCGCTCCCAGTCATGGTGCAGCACGCGGCCCTGCTCTTCCATGCGCTGGGCCAGCCGGGTGCCGGGGAAGGGGGTGAGGATGCCGCAGAGCACCGCGTCCAGCTGCGCCGCCATGGCAAACTCGAGGAAGCGGTCGAAGCAGCCCTCGCCCTCGCCGTCGAGGCCGAAAATAAAAGAGCCCTGGACGCCCAGCCCGGCATCGTGGATCTTGTTCGCCACGTCGAGATATTCCTCCACCCGGTTGAAGCGCTTGGACGAGTCGTTGAGCAGTTGCTGGTCCAGCGACTCGAATCCGAGAAAGAGACCGAGGCAGCCGCTGTCAGCGCAGGCCGCCAGCAGGTCGGGCCGGTTGGCGATGGCCAGGGACGACTGGCCCCACCAGCGGATGTCGAACTCCTTGAGCAGGCTGAAGACGTCAAAGGCGTGGCTGCGGTGACCGATGATGTTGTCGTCCACCACGAACAGGTAGCTGCGGGAGAAGGCTTCCAGCTCCAGACGCAGGGTCTCCAGGGGGCGGCGGCGGAAGGTGTTGCCGTAGTAGGCCGTGACCGTGCAGAACTCGCAGTCGTGGGGGCAGCCGCGGGTGGTTTGCAGCAGGCTCTTCATGAAGTAGGGCTTGCTCTCCACCAGTTCCTGGCGCAGGGGCGGTACCGTGCGCAGATCCACCAGCTCGGGGTGGCGGTAGGCCCCGTGCATCTCCCCCTTGTGGAAGTCTTCCAGCACCCGGGGCAGGATCCCTTCCGCCTCGCCCACCACCACCGCGTCGGCATGCTGCAGCGCCTCGTCAGGCAGGGCAGAGGCGTGAATGCCGCCCAGCAGCACCGGGACACCCCGCTGCCGGTAGCGGTCGGCGATGGCGTAGGCCCGCGGGGCCAGGGGGGTGAGGGTGGTGATGCAGACCAGGTCCGGGGTGTCGTCGAGATCCAGCGGTTCAACCGTCTCATCGGTCACCGACACCTCCCAGCCGTCCTCTCCACCGGGGAAGAGCGAGGCCAGGGTGTAGATGCCGAGCACCGGGAACTTCAACCGCAGCCGGTCCTGGAGGCTGCCCTCCGGCCAGCAGGGGTTGATCAGTTTGACCCGGCGCCGTGCACTGTTCATTCCCGGTCTCCATTCCCCCAGTAGGGGAAGAAGTTGAACCACTGGTCGGGGTGTTCGCGGATCCACCCCTCGAACACCCGGGCCAGGGCCTGCATGGTCTGCCGGGCCACCTCATCATCGCCCATCTTTCCCTCGGGCGGTGTCAGCGGTTCGGCGGTCACCGACTCGTAGCGGCCCTCGCCGTCCATCATGATCGCGCAGGGCACGATGGGAGAGCCGGTGAATCGCGAGACCAGCGCCGGTGAGCGCATCATCGGCGTGGCGCGGCCGAAAAAGTCCACCTCGATACGGTCACGGCCGTGACAGCGGTCGGCCAGCAGGGCCACCACCTCGTTGCGGGCCAGCGCCGCACGAATCCTGAACAGGGTGCCCAGGTCCTGTCCCACGTAGAGCGTCTGCACCCCCCGGTTGGCCCGCTTGCTCAGCCTCATCTTCTCCACGTCCGGATCGTCCTCGGAGATGGCCAGGGCGTTGATCGGGTAGCCGTAGCGGCTGAAGGTGATGCCGCCAAGTTCCCAGTTGCCCAGGTGTGCCGCAGCGAGGATCAGCCCGTTGCCCCGGTCGAGGATTTCGAGGCACTGTTCCAGCCCGGCCACCCGGGAGAAGAGATACTCCATGGGCACCTCAGGCCGGTTGCTGAAGCGGAGGTAGTCGGCCACACAGCGGCCGTAATTGCGGAAGGTGCGACGGGCCAGGCGGTTCCGTTCCCGCCGGCCGATGCCCGGCTTCACCACCTCCAGGTTGGCGCGGATCGCGTCACGCGGTCCTTTGAGCGTGCACGCGGCCCAGAACATCACCAGGTCCACACAGCGGTTGAGCAGGGGTCGGGGAGCGACGGTACAGATCCGCTCGGCGATGGTGAAAACTTTACCCGTGTTCAGCGAGTGGTTCACCCACCCGGTGTTTGTGTCGTCCATCGGTGGTCCTCGACATTCCGGAGTCCCGGCATACCCATTCCCCCGGCGCCCCGGGACAGACGCCGGACGGACTCTTATCCGACCCGCTATTATATATGGATTCGGGGGTGAGCAGGATCAGTCGTCGGCTTCCAGCAGGATGATGAACTCGGTGCCGTCCTCCACCTCGCTGTTGATGCTGATCCGGCCGCCGTGGTCCTCGATGATCTTGCGGGCGATGGGCAGACCCATCCCCATCCCCTGCGGCTTGGAGGTCAGCAGTTCACCGCCCTGTTCGAAGCGCTGGAAGAGGCGTTCCTGGTCGGCGGGCGGGATGCCCGGCCCGTGGTCGCGGAGGGTGAGGCGCACCACCGGGTAGCGCAGGTCGTGGTTGCCCTCGCGGATGGTTTCCGCCGCGAGCTGGATGCCGGTGTTTTCCGGGGAGAACCTGGAGGCATTTTCCAGCAGATTGGTGAATACCGTGAACAGCCGCTGGCGGTCGCCCTGGACCGGCAGAACCGGTCGCCGCAGGCGGATGGACAGCTTCTGACGCTTGGCCCGCAGCCGGCCCTTCAGTTCCCGGCCCACATCAACAACCAGATCGTCCAGCGCCACCTTCTCCAGCTTCGGCCTCTGTTGTGCCGACTCCAGTTCGGTGAAGTAGAGCACCCTGGTGGTCATCTGGTGCAGCTTCTGCGCTTCGGTCATGATGATGTCGTGGAACTCGCGCCGGGTTTCCGCCGGCTCCCTGGTGAAGGAGCGCAGCAGTTCGATGTAGGAGATGATCGACGTCAGCGGAGTTTTCATCTCGTGGGAGACCGAGGAGAGGAAGCGGTCCTTGGCCGCGTCCGCCTCCTTGACCATGCTCAGCGCATCACTCAGCTCCCGGGTGCGTTCTGCCACCTTGCGGGCCAGCGAGGCCCGTTCGCTCTTCAACTCCTCATAGAGATATGCGTTCTCGATACCGGCAGCCGCCTGGTGGGTCAGCACGGTGAGGAATCGCAGGTGCTGACTGTCGAAGACCACCGCCGGGTCGGTGCTGTAAATGCAGATCATCCCCCGCTGCTCCTTGTTCGAGGTCAGCGGGGCACTCATCATCGAGACGATATCGCGGTACGATTCCTGGACTTCGCCAAAAAAGAGATCCCGGCGGATGTCGGAAAAGACCAGCGGCTCCCGGCGCATGGCCAACTGGTAGGCCGCGCTGCCCGTGCCGGGGATGTAGATGGCGTTGAGCGGGTCGCGCTCCAGCCCGTGGAGCGATTGCTCCTCGAGCTGTTTCGACGAGCCGTCAAGCATCATCAGCGAACCCTGGCTGCCGCCGCAGCTCTTCACCGCCTGACCCAGCAACTCCCCCAGCATCGGTTCGAGATCGAGGGAGGAGTTGATGATCCCGCCGATATCGCTCAGCGCCACCAGCTCGTTGACCCGCTGGGCGAGCAGGTTCTGGGTCTCCACCAGGTTTTGGTACTGTTCGGAAAGCGCGATGTTCGAGCGGACCGATTCCTGGAGCTGTTCCTCAATCCGCAGCCCGCTCCGCCCGCTCTCCGCGCGGGTGACCAGACTGTCCGCGGTCTCCAGGTCGCTGGTGCTGTAAACGTCGCCGGTGAGGCTCACCGAGGCGGTCCGGTCACTGTCCTCGGTGGTCTCCCCCAGCCGTGGCAGCGGTTTCAGCCCGGTGTTGGCGGTCGGCGGAGTTTCCTGTTCCACCGGGGACGTGGCGACGGTGGCCGGGTCGACGAAGTAGCGGGTGAACTGGCGTTCGATATCCTCGGCGATTCGCTCGGTATTGAACGTGTCGCCCATGGTGTTGAAGCGCTCCCTGAAGGAAAGGAGCATGGCTTTGGTCACTTCGACAAAGCTCTCCATCACCCCCACGCCGGTGGTTGCCACGGTGAGACAGTGGGGAGCCCCGCGGGGGTTGAGCGTCTCTCCCATCTCTCCCGGAGGGGAGAGGGGGTGGAGGTCCCGCTTGTTGAACTGGAGCACCAGGGGAATGGTAGTGTAGTCCAGACCATTGGCCTCGAGGTTCTCCCTGAGATCCTTGATGCTCTTGCGGTTCTCTTTGGCCATCTGCTTCTGGGAATCGGCCACAAAGACCACGGCATCGGCGCCGGCCAGCACCACCCGCCGGGTGGCTCGATACTGCACCTGCCCTGGAACGGTGTAGAGCTTGACCTTCAAGGTGTGACCCAGGACATTTGTCACGGTGAGGGGCAGCAGATCGAAGAACAGTGTCCGGTCCTGGGCCGTGTTCATCGAGATCATGGGCTGGGTGTTTTTCGGATCGGTGAGCCGGTGAATGGTCTGCAGGGATGTGGTCTTCCCGCCCAGCGGTGGTCCGTAATAGACAACCTTGGTGTTGATGATCTTTTGCGTGTGATTGATCTGGACCATGACTCTGTGGGTATCCCCTTGTACCGTAACGGGTTCCTGTCAATAGAACGAGGGTCACCCGTTGTATCGGCACGGCCGGTCAGGCACTGAACCGCTTTCCCTGCCAGCTGTCCCGGGATTCCAGGGTGTGGTGGATGTCATTGAGGATGGAGGACTTGTGGTTTATCCAGGCCGGCGCCACCAGCAGCGCTTTCGGACAGTCGGCCTGCAGGCGGTGGATCACCATTTCCGGGGGGAGGATCTCCAGCAGGTCGCAGACCTGCTCAACGTATTGACGGGGGCCCATCAGCGGCACCCGACCCTGGTAGTAACGTCGTTCCAACTCGGTGTCCCGCACCACGTGGAGCAGGTGCAGCTTCACCCCCTCGACTCCCAGACGGCCCAGCAGGCGGGTGCTGTCCATCATTTCGTCCGGCCCCTCCCCCGGCAGCCCGAGGATCAGGTGCGCACAGACCTCGATTCCGGCCCCGTGGCAGCGAATGACCGCATCTTCGAAATCGGCGGTAGTGTGCCCGCGGTTGATCTCCCCCAGGGTGCGGTCACTGGCTGTCTGCAGCCCCAGTTCAAGCCACAGGGGGTGTCGCTTGTTGATCCGGGTCAGGCAGTCCAGCACCGGGTGGGGAAGACAGTCGGGCCGTGTCCCGATGGCCAATCCCACCACACCGGGGCAGGAGAGTGCTTCCTCGTAAAGTGCCTGCAGGTGCTGGACCGGGGCGTGGGTGTTGCTGAACGACTGGAAATAGGCGATGAACCGCTCTGCTCCGCGGCGTCCCGATGCGATCCCGTCGGCGATCTGCTCCCGCACCGGCAGCCCTGCCCGGGCCGGGCTGAAACTGGCGTTGTCACAGTAGATGCACCCGCCCGTTCCGACGCTACCGTCACGGTTGGGGCAGCTGAATCCGGCATCCACCGGAACCTTGAAGACCGGCCCGCCAAAGCGCTCACGCAGGTGCGGTCCCAAGGCGCGGTAGCGGCGTCCACCGGGGAATGCCGGCTTGTCTGCTTTGGTGATTACTCTCATGGCCTTGAACTGTCTGTCAGCAAGGCGGGTCCGCAGTCCCCGTCAGAGCGATCTGTCGAGAGGTTTTCGACAGGTCAACGTATACTCGAGACCGTGAGCGATGACGGGGACTGCAGACCCGCGGGTCACTCTGAATGACGGGTCACCCTGGTTAGCTTCCCGCAGCCCACCATATGGTATATTCTTCTGGCTTTTCAAGCACTTTGGGAAGGGGACTGACATGCCGGCCAAACCCGAGGCATTCACCCGCGGTGGACATCGCTGGAGGCGGATGCGGTTCAAGGGCAATAAGGTCTATGTCCAGGTGGATGATCAGGGTCGCCCTGAAGCGAAGGACGGCAAGGTCCGTATCTGCTATCGTCACGACGATGGCCGGGAATACTCGGCCTCGGCGGCCAGTATCCGCGAACTGGATGACGACACGCCGGTGGAACGGGCAGAACCCCGCGCCCGGTCCCGGCCGAAGGCCCGGATCTCGGAGGCCGGGCCGGATGTCGACCCGGCCCTGGAGGACCTGGAGGCCATCGTCGCCTACACCGATGGTGCCTGCAGCGGCAACCCCGGTCCGGCGGGCATCGGCGTCCTGCTCCGCTACCAGGGACGTGAGCGGGAGATCTCCCGGGGTATCGGCCAGGCCACCAACAACATTGCCGAGCTGAAAGCGGTTCAGGCGGCGCTGGAGGCCATTCGCAACCGGGACCTGCCGGTGATCCTTTACACCGACAGCGAATATGTCCGGGGCCTGCTGGTCCGGGGGTGGAAAGCGAAGAAGAATACCGAACTGGTGAACGAGATCAGGGCTCTGGCACGCCGCTTCAACCAGCTGACCATCCGCTGGGTGGAAGGACATGCCGGCAACGAAGACAATGAGCGGGTGGACCGGCTGGCCCGTCAGGGCCTGCGCAGAGGCACACCGGGAGGTCGCTGAGTGGAGATGCAGCCTGCAGCAACGGGTCCGGCCTTTCTTCGCCTGGCCGGCAGGTTGGAAGTGGAGCGGCGCCTGGAGGCGGCCCGTGCCATGTCCCGGAACTGTGTACTCTGCCCACGGCGCTGCGAGGTGGACCGCGCCGCCGGTTCGCGAGGGTTTTGCAATGTCGGCCCGCTGGCGGTGGTGGCCCGCTGCCTGCCCCATTTCGGGGAAGAACCGCCGATCAGCGGCACCTCCGGAGCAGGGACCATCTTTCTTGAAGGGTGTACCCTGCGCTGCAGCTATTGTCAGAACCACCAGATCAGCCGGGGCGGTGGCGGTCCCGGTCTGGAGCCGGAACAACTGGTGGAATTGATGCTCGGCATGCAGGCCGAGGGGTGCCACAATATCGAGTGGGTGTCGCCCACCCAGTCGGTGCCCGCGCTGGTGGAGGCCCTGCTGCTGGCGGCCGGCCGGGGGCTCCACCTGCCGGTGGTCTACAATACCGGTGGCTATGACTCACCGGAGACGCTGGCTCTCCTCGATGGCCTGGTGGACGTGTATCTGCCGGATATGAAGTATTCCAACCCGGAGACGGCTCTGCGGCTTTCCGGCCGCAGCGACTATGTGGAGGCCAACCGCCGGGCCGTGGCCGAGATGTTTCACCAGGCAGGTCCGCCCCGGCTGGACCAGCAGGGCTTGATCCGGGGGGGGACCATTGTTCGCCACCTGGTGCTGCCCGGTCTGCTGGATGAAACATACGAAGTGCTGGCCTGGCTGGCCGAGGAGGTTTCACCCGAGGTGGGATTAAGTATTATGTCCCAGTATGTTCCGCTCGGTGACGCGCGCGGACCTGGAAGAAGATTGACCCCCGATGAATTTCGAACGTGTCTGCAGTGGGTGGAACGTCTCGGCTTCGAAACGGTTTGGGCCCAGTCGATGCCCGACCCGGGCGAGACGGACCGCTACCTGCCTGATTTCAGCCGGGAGGAACCGTTCGGGTTCTTTTCCGCGGCGGCATCACAAGGGAGAGAATGAAGGGATGAATCAAGCTGAGGCGAGGACAGGAATTTGTCGGGACGGGCATGGCCGGAATCGGGTGCTGTTTGCCATCTGCCTGATCATTGGTGCCCTCTGCGCCGTCGCCGTGACGGCCCAGGATACCCCCTTTACATCGCAGAATCCCTTCGAGACATCGGGGGAGCGCCCGATCAAGCTCTTTGGCGCCGGCGGGGCACCGGTCCCGTTTCCCCCGGCGGACGGCGACACCGTGCTCTGGAGTGCCGTGGCGGAGAAACGGGCGACACCGGTTGACAGTCTCGATGCCGGTGATTTCACCTTCGAGGTGGATGGGAAGAAGAGGGAGATCGCCTGGTTCACTCGGCGTCCGGCAGGAGAGACGGCCGCCGAAGATGGCGAGTTCAACGCTCCGGGCTGGTATGTGGCACTGTTCGACCTGACCATCGCCGATCCATTGATGATGAAGGATGCTGCGTCAAAACTGGTCGAAGCCATCGGGGAACGCCTGGACCAGGACGAACAGGTGGCGGTTGTCTTTTTCGATGGTCGGGTCGAGGTGGTCGCTCCCTTCACCCGTGACCTGGCCGTGATCCGTGCGGCATTGGAAAAGCTCCCCGATCACTCGGTTTACAGTACGCACGATTTTTTCGGCAGGAGGGTCAAGGTTTCCGGCCGGGGGGAGACCAAGATCATCTCCACACTGGACCAGTCGGATGACACGGCCCAGCACAATTTTGCTGCCTATCGCTTCTTCACCGAAATTCGTCGTGTGGCCCTGGAACTGGAGAATGTGCCGGGACGGAAGCAAGTGATGCTTTTCTCCGGCGGGTTCAACCGCAAGTGGCTGGCCAAGGAGGATGTGGCCTACCTGAGGATGGTGGACGCCATGTGCCGGGCAACCACCGTGATCTACACCTACAACGCGGTGGACGAGGACTACCTCGACCGAATCTACGAGGAGGAGGGCATCCGCCGCAAGCGATTGGAGAAGGCCGGTGTCACCGAATTGAAATATGCCGACAAGTTTCTCACCGAGTTGGCTGAATCAACCGGCGGGCTCTCCTGGGCCGCGAAAGAGGAGGATGGGACGTCGGACATTGTCCAGGCCCTGTTCCGTGATGGACGGCACCACTACCTGCTCGGTTTTCCTCGGGGGAAGGGGACGCGCACCGGCGTCTTTCTGCCCTGCGAAGTGAGAGTTGGCGGTGAGGCGGACATTCGCGCCCCGCTCGGATTTTACGACAACTGACATTCCGACGGATTTTCCCATGGCTCCCCATCGTCGACACACCCTGCTCTCCATCATTGCCGTCGTCCTGATGGCGATCTGTCTGGGGACGGCGACCCGTGTTCTCTCCCCGGCCAACGCCCACCACTCTCCGGTGGTCGCAGGGAAGGCGGATGACCTGGTGATCGATTTCACCGGCCGGTCGGTTTCGGCAGCGGTTCCCTGGCACGTGGCTGGAACAACGGACCGTGTGCAGCACACGGCCCGGGGGCTGTTGATCGTGGCTCACACCGCCGATGACCCACCGCGACTGGTCCTCGAACTGGATGCTCCGGAGGAGAGCTTTGGCGCCCTGGAAGTGACCATGTCGTTGAACAAGGGGGCCAGCGGAAAAATCTGGGGCAGCCGCTATGCCGGTGAGCGTCCCCCGGAAGACCACTGCCGGACATTCCCGCTTGAACCGGGCATGGGCGTTCGGACCTACCGGGTGGATCTCGGTGCAGGGGAGAGTCGGGGCGCGCCCCTCCACTCGCTGAATATTCAACTCACCGACGCCCCGGTACGGGCGGTGGTGCGGCGGATCCGTCTGCTACGAACGGCCGGTTGGCAGAGTTACGCGGCCGGCAGTTCGGGTCTGGAGAGCACGGTGGTGATGGGCGGTATCGGGGTTTCCGCGGTTCCGGCCCCGGAAACCGGCGAACTGACCCGGGAAGCGATCCTGCCCGTGTACCAGCCGCGCCTGCACCTGGCAACAGGTATCCACCCAATGCAGAAGCTGCTGGGCAGACCGGAGATCGGGTTCCGGGTCCGACTGGTACCGTTGGACGGGTCAGGGGCTGGAGAAGGGCAGGGGGAGGTGGTGTTCCAGCGGCTGGTGGATGCCTCCGACCCGGAACAGCGGCGATGGTTTTTTGACGAGGTCGACCTGTCCTCGTGGGCCGGCCGCCCGGTGCGATTCGACCTGGAAACTCTGAGCTGGCGCCGGGAGAGCGACGGGCCCGAGCAGCTGCTTCCCGGACGGCCGTCGTGGGCCCTGCCGCTCTGGGGACCGGTGATGATTTCCGGCGAAGATGGGGACACCACACCGCCGCCGGCCGGGATGGTACTGGTGTTGCTCGACGAGGTGGGACAGGACGAACTTGGTTGCTATGGGGACGGCAGCGGATTTCCCGCGGTGAGCCGCTGCTTTGGCGGTGCCGCCAGCGTGCGGGACGCCTACCTGGTGGAGTTTAGCCGGGACCGTTTTTTCCATTCCCTTTTCCGTGCTGACTATGTGGCAGCGGAAATCGATTCCGGGGCGGTCGCCGCCGGGCAGAGCCTGGTGGCACAACTGCGCAGCAGGGGCTTCCGGACGGCGGCTTTTTACAGCGGTGGTTCCGCTGAATCACTGCTCCGCGACAGAGGGCTGCAGGGGGGATTCGAAGTGGTTGGGCGCAGCGAATTCGAACTGGGCCTGCCGTCCACCATCGGATCGGAGTGGGAGGCATCGAATCCGCTGTTCGCTCTTCCCGGTCCACTCAGCTGGCTGGGGAAACTGGGCAGCGAACCCTGGTTCATGGTGGTGCACCTCGACGCCGGCAGGTCAAAAAAGTCCGTTCGTTCGGATCGGTTGGCCGCCATCGACCGCGCAATCGGACGGCTGGCCGCTCGTCTCGACGAGGACGGCCGCCTCGATAACACCATCATCTGCCTGGCCGGCCTGCACGGACCGGTGCGGGAGGCGCGGGTCGACCGGGGCTGCCGGCTCTGGGATGAATCGGCGTTGATTCCGATGCTGGTCAGGGTGCCGGGTGGTTTACCCCGGACAATTGACCGGGGCCGGATCTTCCGGTCCATCGACATCCTGCCCACGCTCTGCGATCTGGCCGGGATGGACATGACCACCGGTGACCGGGACGGTCTTTCTCTCGCCCCCTGGTTGCGGGGAGAGGAGGCCGGGGCGTGGCCGGTGGAAGAGGTCTTCATTTCCCAGCGGCGGGAGGGCCGTCGCTATCTCGGGATGCGGCGCGGGCCGATCAAACTGATCTGGCGGGTGGAGCCGCGGGCCCAGGCGGCCTGTTACAACCTGGATGCCGATCCCATGGAGCGGTCTGATATCTCACCGTTCGGCCCATTCAATCGACCGCTGCACGATGCCGATCCGCTGGGGTCGAATCGCTATACCGAACTGGTCCGCAGATTGGAAACGCACTTTCGACCCTGACCCTCCAGTTGATGACAGCATTCATCAGGCTGCGTCATGAACGAAGCTGAAAACAGATCGAACAGCAGACGGAACCGGCTGGCTGTGAACCGGGAGAAGGTCCGCGGTGATCTGGTTCGCCTGTTGGGAGAGAACCGCGCAGACCAGGTTCTGGAGAACCGGAACCTTCCCCCCGGTGATGCCCCGGAGCTGCTCGGCGATCGCCGGCTTTCGGGCGAAACGATCCGCTTCCTGTTCAGCCTGCCGGGCTGGAACACCGACTATCCGGTGAAGGCGGCCATGTCGCTGCACCCGCGCTGTCCCTTGTCCCTGCTGCGGGTTCTGGTCAACTCGCTACGCCTGGCCGACCTGGTCCAGGTGATGACCAGCAGAGACATTCCCCGTGCCGGGGCCCGGATGGCTGCCGACCTCTTTGGCAAGCGGCTTCCCGAAACCGCCCTGGGCCGCAAGATCCAGCTCTCGCGGACCGCCGGCCGGGTGGTGCACGAGCAGCTGTTGCGGGACACCGATCCCCGGGTGCTGGAGTTCCTGCTGGAGGGGGCACTGCTCACCGAAGGAGACCTGGTGAAACTGCTCCGGGATCCCAAAACCACTCCGGAGAAAGTCCGGTTGGTGGCCTGCTCGCCGCGGTGGAGATCCCGCTACCAGCTGCGCCTGGAACTGGCCCGGCACAGGTTCACCGGGGAGGAGGAGCGGAGCGGGGCCGCCTCTGGTTTACTCATTCAAGATCTGCAAGCTTTGCTGGATGACCAAAACCTCCCCCCGGACACCCAGCGGTTGCTGTATAATGCTCTGCGAAACCGGATTGAGGCCCAGTCCGACGAGGAGCAGACAGCGCTGGCCCGCAGCAGGCCGGGACGGCACGCGGTGAATCTGCTGCTGACCGGTCACCGGGAGGCGGTGATCCTCGAACTGGTGCGGCGGGGCGGTCTGGAGCCGGCCCAGTACCTGGCGTTGGCCAACGACACGAAGTGTCCGGCTGCTGTTCTGGAAACACTGGCCCGGTTGAAGGATATTCCTGGCGGTGGGGAAGCGGTTCGAGAGGCGTTGCGGGGCAATCCGGCGCTCCCCCGGCAGGCAAGGGCGCGGGTTGATTCCGCTGATGTTCAAGAGGATTCCTGATAATTCCGATAGGCATGCAGAGCGAACATTACGAACAGCAGGGGCCGCTACACCGATCAATGGAGGGTGATCATCGATGAGTGGGAACGATATCAATCCAGCCGAACGCCGCAAGCACCCCCGGGTGGAGATGTTGCACAGCGTGGGCGGAGAGGTCCAGGCCGTGGTCGCCTCCTCGATCATCAACCTCAGTGTAAGCGGTACGCTGGTGGAACTGCCCTGCCGTTTGAACCCCGGCGGCCTGTACGAAATTAATATGAGCTTTGCCGACCATTTGATCAGCACGGTGGCCCAGGTGGTGCGCAGTTATGTGCACTCGGTGGGGCATAGCGAAGGCGGGACGTCCACATTGCTCTACCGGGCCGGTCTGCTCTTTCACAAACTCGACGACGCTGACCGGGTCTTTCTCGAGAAGTTCGTTGAAGAGAACCTGCCGGAAGACGAAAGATTCGAGATTCCCTGATCCGCCTGCACAGCCCTCTTTGTTTTCCCCCTCCCGGACGCTAGGATAGTCCCATGCAGCGCCTGCTCAAGCGGATCTCTCATCTTTGCTGGAACCGTCCCGTGGCGGTCCTTTGCGGCGTGGCTTTCCTCACCCTGGCCATGGCCGCCGCGGCCCTGGTTTCCCTGCGGCTGGACACCGACATCGCCCAGCTGATGCCGGAACGCTCCCGGGCCTCCCTCGATCTCCAGGCCTGTCTTGACGCTTTCGGGGTCGACGACCGATTGCTGGTAGCCCTCGGTCCGGTGAGCGACGAGGTGTCCGGCGATTCCACCGAGCTGCTCTACGCCCTGGCTGATGAGGTGGTGACTGAGATGAGCGGCTCAGGTCTTTTTCATCAGGTTGATTCCGGTCCCGGCCCCGATTTCACCGCCCAGTTCGCCGGCCATTTCCTACCCCATGTCTTCCAGATCCTGCCGCCGGAGACCACCCGCGGACTGCTGCCCGGGCTGACCCCAGTAGAAGTTGAACGGTCGGTGCACCGCGCCCGACTTCGGCTCAAGGGCGGATCGCCATCCATGCTCAAGCAGCTGGTGCGGGTGGATCCGCTGGACTTCGCCTCCCGGCTGGATGACCTGCGCCGGGAGAGACAGGCGACGGGAGGGACGAATCGCGGCCCGGGCGGCATGAATCTGGAGTCCGGGGACGGGTACCTGCTCTCCGAGGACCACCGCCGGGTGCTGATCGTCGGGTATCCCAAGGGGCGAGCACTGGACACCGGTTTTGCCCGGACGCTGCTGGACACCACCCGGGCAGCGGTGGACCGCTGCCGCACCCGATTGGCCGAAGAGGAGGACCTCCCGGTCCTGGCCCGGATCCCGGCGGAATACGGCGGCGGCTATCTCTTCGCCCTCGAGGATGAGGCCAACACCAAAAAGGACGTCAAGATCACTCTTGTGGGGTCGCTCTTCGCCCTGCTGATTCTGATGTCATTCGCCTACCGGCGGCCCCGGCTGGTGTTGATCATCGGCCTGCCGCTGTTCATTGGCGGTGTCTGGACCCTTGGTCTCACCGGTCTGATCCTCGGCCGGCTGAACATGATCTCCCTCGGTTTCGGGGCGATCCTCTTTGGCCTGGGCATGGACTTCAGCATTCACCTGCTCAACCGGCTGCTCGACCTCCTGGAGGAGGGCAAGGCACCGGCGGAGGCCCTGGACCGCGGGCTGTCCGAGACCGGGGCCGCGATTCTCGGCAGCGGTCTGACCACCTCGGCAGCCTTCTTCTCCCTGGTGGTCTGCGGCCTGCCCGGTCTCAAGGAACTGGGCATCATCACCGGCCTCGGCGTGCTGGCCACCATGATCGCTGTGCTCTTCACCCTGCCCGCGGTGGTCGCCCTGGTCTGCCGCCGGCATGACGGCGGCACCCTTCCGGCCAAATGGTTCCCCCATCGCCGGCCGACCTTTGGCGCCTCGCTGCTGGCCCGACTGGTGACCGGGCACCCCGGAAAAACACTTATCGCCGTCGCCGCTCTCACCGTGGTGCTCTTTCTTCTCCCCGGCAACCCGATCCGCTTCGACCTCGACCTGCACAATCTCCGGCCCGCCGGTTCCGAAGCCGCCGCCGTCCAGGAAGGTTTCGAGCAGGCCTTTGGCCGGGGCCTGGGCGAGCCGCTGATGGTGATGCTGGAAGGAGAGGAGGATGAGTCTCTCCTGCTCTCCGCGGAAGACATCATCACGGTGCTGGGGACGGTGGAAGGGACGCTGCGGCCCAGCATGGTGGAGAGCGCCACCGACTGGTTGCCCTCGATCCGCAAACAGGACCTGAACCTCAGTGTGCTGGAGGGCGTGGATCTGGCAGCCACGGCAACCGCACTGGCTGCGGCCGGCGAGAAGGAAGGTTTCGCCCAGGATGCCTTCACCCCCTTCCAGGCCGCGCTGGACGGTCTGATCCGCGGGGAGCCGCAGTGGCTCAGGCCCGGGCTTCTGCCACCGGCACTGCAAGAGACCATGGCCCTGCGCTACCTGCGGACGGCAGGGGAGGGGAAGGCCCTGGCCTTCTACCTCTTCCCCGGGGAACACCGCTGGAGTGATGATGAACTGCTCCAACTCCGCCAGACCGTGGACCTGGCCGCCGCGGCAGACAGACCGCCCCGCCTGGCTTCCCTCTCCCTGCTGATGGCCGAATTCAAGACCACCGTGGGTCAGCGCTTCAGCGAGGCTCTGGGGCTTTCACTGCTGCTGGTGGTGGTCATCCTGCTGCTGCAGTTCCGCAAACCACTTCGTGTCCTGCTGACCCTGGTGCCGCTCACTGCCGCCCTGCTCTGGACCGCCGGCCTGCTCCGTCTCGGCGGCGGCCCTGTCCAATTCATCGCTGCCATGGCCATTCCGCTGATCGTAGGCATCGGTATCGACGACGGCATCCACATGGTCAACCGCCTGCGCTCCCTCGCCCCCGAGGAGGACCTCACCCCGGCGGTGGCCGCCATGGGCCGTTCGGTGATTCTCACCTCCCTGACCACCGTGGCCGGTTTCGGCTCCCTGGCCCTGGCCGACATGCCCGGTCTGGCCGGTCTGGGCCGCATCGCCGTGATTGGCGTCCTGCTCTGCCTCACCGCCACCCTGCTGCTGTTGCCGGCGCTCGCCGCTCTGGGACGTCAGACCTCCTGACGCACGGCCCAGGGAGATTCGTTTGACCCGTCTTCACCCTGCCCGCTTATAACCACAATCCACTCAAGGGATTCTGGACATCTGCCGATTGTAAAAGGTCAGAAAGTAAAAAAGCACCACAACGGTAAATATCAGGCCGGATGAGAACAACCTGAGGGGCAAAACCATGATGAACATGGATGGGACGTGCGAAGCGGAAGAGCGGCCGGACATGGCCCGCTACCACTTTGAAAAGGGGCTGGAGCACTTCACCCGCGGTGATTTCCACAATGCGGTTCAGCTGTTCCGGCAGGCGGTGATGATCGATGACCAGCAGGCGGAGTATCACCGGCACCTGGCGCTGGCCCTCTCCCGCAACCCGATGTGGGGGCGGCGGGCGGAAGAGGCGCTGCTGCGGGCGGTGGAGCTGGAGCCGGACCACGCCGAAACCCATTACTTCCTCGGGCGGATCTACCTCGACTCGGGGCTGCCCCGGCGGGCACTGGAGCGGTTCAAGGAATCGCTGCGTCTCAACCCGGACCTGGAGCCGGCGCGGCTGGAGTTGTCGGTGATGGATGGTGCCAACCCGGTGGAGAGGGAACTGGATTCCATCGCACTGTTCGACGGGGAGTAGACAGAAAACGGGGCCGGCTGCCCGAGCGGCAACACCGGCCCCGCTGGATTCAGATCGCTACTCTTCCGCTTCCTGGTCGGCGGTGACGCTGATCATGATCTGGCGCTCTTCGCCGTCCTCGCTCTCGATCACCTGTACTTCCACCCCCTCGGCACCCTGTTCCACCAGCGACTGCCGGATCATATCCTCGATCTCGACCGCGCTCATCCCTTCACAGTTGACCTGCACCTCCAGCTCACCGGTGAGCCGGTTGAAAAAGGTGCCTGAACTGCTCTCGGTCACCGGGCTGATGGTGGTCTCGGCCGTGGCCAGCACCGGGTATTCGGCGGTGAGGGCGGCCAGCACCGCCCCCGGCGCTCCGGGATCTTCGGTGATCAGGAGCAGGTCGATCACCAGCGGCCCGTCCTCGTTGTCCAGGCTGATACTGGTGTTCCACTGGTCGATCCCGTAGGACGGGTCATCAAGGATGCCGGCGAAATCGAGTTGCTGCAGTTCGCCGCCGGGCTCGGAAAGTTCGAAAACCAGCTGGGCGCCGATCTCGGTGGTCTGCGAGAAGGGCACGGCAAAGAAGGCGATGAGGATGATGAAACTGAAGGCGCTGATCAGCGCCGGTTTCCTGGTCCAGACGGTGGTGGTGTTCTTGTCGTTCGGTATCATTGTGTGCTCCCGTTGGTGTCTGGTGAGGATCATGCGTTTCGTTTCGTCCCAGCCGGGAACGGTGGATTCAGCTGTACGGAAGGCCTCCACAGCCCGGTCATACAGGGTATCTTTTTCGCCGGCACGATGCTGCCGGTTTACCACCGGGTCAGCGGTGCGTTTTTTCGACGGCTGACAGTCTCGTTTCGTATCCATGGCCGTTCACCTGTCTGGCATGGGATGTCCCCGGCCGGGGCCGGTCTCCCAGAAAGTGTGCTCGAAGCTCTCTTCGGGCTCTCGAAACGCGTGTCTTGGCGGCGGTGAGGGAGATCTTCTGGATCTCCGCGATCTCCCCGATGGTGAATCCTTCCACCTCGAAGAGCACCACCGCCTCCCGTTTGGCGGGCGTCAGCCGCTGGAGGCACTGGCGCAGGCGGATGGCCCGGTCCGGGTCCGGTGGATCCACGGCGGATTCGCCCGGGTCGGGGCTGTTTTCCGATCGTCGGGCCTGGGGGGACAGTCCGATCAGCCGCCGCAGCCGCTCACGCCGGCAAAGGCTGCGGTGCTCGTTGATGATGATCGAGCAGAGCCATTGACGGAAACGGCGGCGGTTTCTGAGGCTGTCCAGCTTCACCAGCGCCCTGAGAATCGCCTGCTGGTAGAGGTCCTGTCCGTCGCCGTCCGAACGGCAGAGACGGTTGCAGAACCGTGCCAGATACTCGTGGTGCGGCTTCAGCATTTCTGCGAAAGCTGCCCGCTCTTCAGTTGTCAGTTGCCTGGTCATGCTTCACATCCGGATGACAAATGAACATTTCCGCGGTGTTCACCCTATAAGACGAGCGGGGTGCCTGTTTGGTGGCAATTTATTTTATCTGGCCTGGAACCAGTCGGGAACGTCGGTGTGTCGGGGCCGGCGGCCGTAGAAAAGATCGTCCATGCGGTGGGCCAGCCAGCGGGCCAGGGGATTGGCGGCGCAGGCGTGGCGGACCAGGTTGTGGTAGAAGGTGGCCGGCTTGGAGTACGGGCAGACCGCGATACAGAGCCCGCAGTCGGTGCCCGCTCGCAGCCAGTAGCGGTAGCAGTCCTCCTGGCTCGACTGCCATTTCAGCAGGCCGCGCACTTCCTCGCGTTCGCCGTGGGGGATGGCCCGGCCGGGGCAGCAGTGAGCGCACTTGAGGCAGATGCGGCAGAACTCCTGAATGCCGAAGGGACGCGGCTGGTCCGGCACCAGCGGCAGGTCGGTGGTCACCGCGGCCAGGCGGACCCGCGGGCCGTGGGTCGGAGTGATCAGCAGCCCCAGCCGGCCGATCTCTCCCAGGCCGGCGTCCACCGCCGCCGCAGTGGCCAGCACCCGGTAGTTGCCGTCCACGTGGGCCCGGGCCGGGTAGCCCAGGCGGGAGCAGTATCCGGCCAGCGCGGCGGCGATCATCGTTCCGCGGAGATACTGTGTGGCGCTCTCGGCGATGGCCGGCATCATCGGGGCGTTGCGGATCAGTTCCTGCTCCATCTCCACGGTGAAGACGATGACAAAGCGGTGGTCGAGGGTCACCGGTTCACCCCAGGTGCCCTGGCCACGGCCCACATGGGAGTAAAGGTGATGGTCCCTGAGGGGTGTCACCCCCACCTCCAGGGCGCCCAGGTGACGGGCAAAGGCCTTGACCCGCCGGGTGGCCTCCGCGGCGGAGAGCTCCAGCGGTTCGGGCCGCTGGGGGGTGGTGAAGTCACCCAGGTGGTGGATCTCCTCGATGTAGTCGAAAAGCGCTTCGAAGTAGGCGGCGTCCTGCTCCAGGTAGTAGCGGCCGCCGGGCTGGCCCAGCCTGGGCATCCGGCGCAGCTCATTGTCCACCTCGGCGAGCTCGGGCCGCAGCGATCCGTAAAATGTGTCGAACTCCGCGGTGTCCTCCTTCAGCCGCGCCCGGGCAAACATGATTTCCCGTTCGTCCAGTTTGAAGGCTTTCTGTTCATCCACCGCGGGCATGGTGTTCTCGCCCAGGGGGTAGAGCAGGAGCAGCGTGGCCGCGGCGGCCGCGGCCACCAGCCCCACCGCTGCGGGAAGCGACCACTGGGGACAGAACAGGCCGAAACAGAACCAGAGGGCGAGGAAGATGATGCCGGAGGCCAGGGCCACGGCGGTTGCCCGGGTTTCGCGTTCGCGGAAGCTCACCGCGGAAAAACCGAGAAGAAAGAGGCCGGTCAGGCTCCCGATGATGATGAACAGCGTGGACATGGCCCAAGACTAAACCCTCACCCATCGGTTCGCAAGTGGCGAGGGGTGACGGCCCGCGTTGACGGCAATAACCGATTCACCTGTTCTGGTTTTCCCTGTAACGAACAGAGGTGGAGGAGTGCAGCACGGTGAGTGACGAGACACGGAACGGGTCGAGGGTAATGGATCGGAACCCGGTGGGCCGGCGACGGGACCACTGGGTCAACCTGGGGCTGCTGCTGATCTCAGTCCTGCTGGGGCAGGAAAATAGGTGGCTGTCACCTCTTTTCTGAGGCGAGCTGCCGGAGTGTGGCGAGGTTTCGGCGGTCGTCCTCCAGATCCGGGCCCTTGTGCGTTTCCAGCACCTTGGGGATTCCCTCCAGCCGCTGATCCTGCATCAGACAGCGGAAGGCCTCCAGACCCAGTGCTCCCTCGCCGATGTGGTCGTGGCGGTCCAGCCGGGAGCCGAGATCCTTCTTGCTGTCATTGACGTGGATCGCCTGCAGCCACTCGAACCCCACCAGCCGCTGGAACTCGTCCATGGTCCGATTCCAGGATTCGGGCGTACGGAGGTCATACCCGGCGGCAAAGATGTGGCAGGTGTCGAGACAGACGCCGAGACGTTCCGGTTGCTCCACCTGTTCGATGATCGAGGCCAGGTGTTCGAAGCGGAAACCGAGGCTGGTGCCCTGGCCGGCGGTGGTCTCGATGAGGATCTTTGCTTCCAGGTCCGGGTGTTGGCGGTGCACCTCATCCAGGGAACTGGCCACCCGGGCCAGCCCGGCGGCTTCACCGTCCCCCTTGTGCGCCCCGGGGTGGGACACCACGAAGGGCAGCCCGAGGCGCTCGGCCCGCTCCAGCTCGTCGCCCATGGCAGCGATGGATTTCGCAAGCAAAAGCGGGTCGGGCGAAGCGAGGTTGATCAGGTAGCTGTCGTGGGCGAAGACCACGCTCAGACCGCTCTCCTCCCGGGCGGTGCGGAACAGTTCCACCGCTTCGCTGGTCAGCGGTTTCGCTTTCCACTGGCTGGCATTTTTGGTGAAGATCTGCAGGGCGCGGCAATCCACCTGGAGGGCCCGCTGAACAGCGAGGTGCAGGCCGCCGCTGATCGACATGTGCGCGCCCACGTAGGGCTCAAATGCGGTGTTTGAGGCCATCGGTTTTTCCCCCGGCGATTGAACGGTGAACACTGATTATAAGCACGCGGCGATTGTGCCGCTACCGGCATTTCATTGTCCGGGGGTGGGCTGCGTGTTAAGATTTGTACAGGTGAGATGAAACCAGCCCCCAGGAGAGTCCGATGATGCCACGCCCCTCCCATTCGCGGCAGACGGCCGTGCTGCTCCTGCTTCTCCTGATCCTTCTCGTTCCCGCTCTGGTTCACGCGTCACCCCCGCCCGACGAGTTTCCCCCCGGCAAGGACAAGGGACCGGTGTATGGCGACCCCGACGACGGTCCGGTGCCCGGCGCCCCGCTGGTGGAGTTGCGGCGGATCGAGCAGGTGGTGATCACAGGCAACAAACGAACCGTGGAACGGGTGATCCGCCGGGAACTGTTGCTCGAGGAAGGGGATGTCTTCGATGAAGTGCCGGCCAATATCTCGCGGCTCAGGCTGCTGCGCCTCGGGTTTTTCCGCCGGGTGCGGATGTCGCTGAGCAAGGGCTCGTCCAGGGACTTTGTCGTCTGGCACATCAGGGTGGAGGAGCGGCCGACGCTGCTCTTCACCGCCGGCTCCCGGGGGTTCGTGGGCCTCAGTGGCGCCGACCTCGGTTTTGGCGTGGGGGACATTAACTTCGGCGGTCGCGGCCAGACGGCATTGGCCGGGCTCAAGTTTCGCGGTGACCACCAGGTGGCCTCACTGGGTTGGAGCGACCCCCACTTCCTCGGGTCGGATGTCATCGCCGGGTTTCGCTCGGACTTCTTTCACATGGAACAGCGGGTCAACGGGCCGGATGGTGACGGGTCGGTTCTCGAGGCCGAGGGATTTTCGCTGGCGCCCTTTGTCGGGCTGCGGACCCGCTGGTATTCACGGTTGGTGGCCGGTCTCAAATACTCCCGGGTGGACCAGGAATATCTGCCGGACGGGCTGCCGGCCTACCAGCCCGAACCCTACGAGCCGGATGCCGACATCTTCGCCGTCGGTCTGGTCTACAACTGGAGCCGCAAGCACGACCTCTTTCTGCCCAGCGAAGGGGTGGAACTGACCGTCTCCTTCGAGAACGCCTTTGAAGCCCTGGGCGGAAACTATGCCTACCGCAAGCTGATTCTGGACGGCAGTGTCGCTTATCCGGTGGCCCCGAGGCAGCTGGCCCAGCTTCGTATCTACGGCGGGGTCATCGGCGGGAACGCACCGTTTTTCGAGCGGTTTCACGTGGCCGACCTCGTGCGCGGCATCCGCAACCACCGCGACTACTGGCAGGAATCCGCCCTGGCCTTCCAGCTGGAATACATGTTCGTCTTCCCCCGCAGCAGGTTTTCCTTCATCGACTACTGGGAAGTGATGGGCTTCGTCGACGGGGGCAACGCCTTCCCCCGGGACGACGTTCGTCTGGGGGACCTGGTCTATTCCGTCGGTGTGGGGGTGCGCTTCGACACCAGCATCGGCATCGTCAGCCTGGTGGGGGCGGTTTACACCACCCACGATGACGACCACTGGTAAATGAAACCCGGAGTGGGCCGGGGGACTTCTTCCGGCCTTGAAATTGGATGAGTAACTGCAGACAGCCACAGCGAAACGCGCCACTGCCGGTCGCCCGGGGTTTGCTCTGCCTGCTCGTCTTCCTCCTGCTCCAGGTCGTTGCCGGCGGTCCCGCCCTGCTGGCCCGCGACCCGGTGCCGGGGGATCTGTTCTGCCGCCCCTATGCCGGGGAGGAAATGCTGATGGTGGACCTCGAGGTGGAGACCCTCTTCACCGACGAGGTGCGCGAAACCCTGGACAGCGGCTTCACCAGCACCGTGGCCACCCTCCTGCTGCTGGGTGAGGTGGAGAGCGGGCAAGTGGTGGCCGAGAACCGCTTCAGCCGGGAGATTCGCTATGATGTCTGGGACGAAACCTACCTGATCACCACCTACTCCGACCAGGGCACCGGCCGGCACCTGGCCGGCACCCTGGAAGAGGTGGAGGAATACTGCCGCCAGATATCTGAGTTCCGCTTCTGCCCGCTCACGCGGCTGGACGGGGAGATGTCCTACCAGTTCTCCATGGAGGTGCTGCTGGTCCCCATCTCCCAGGAACAGCTGGAGCAGACCAAGCGCTGGGTGAGGGAGTCCGGTTCTGAGGGCGAGGACGACCGGCAGGGCGGGCTGGGCATCTTTTTCGGTTCGATGATGAACATCTTCATCGGGAGATCCACCGGGGTGGACGAGGACCGCTTCACTTTTATCTCCACACCGTTCCACGCGGCCGCAGTGGAGCCGGCGGGGGAGGAGGTGGACAGCGATGAGTAGGATCGGCCTGCGTATTGTCGCCGCCCTGCTGGTGGTCTCGGTGGTCCCGCTGGTTTTTGCCGTCCTCACCTTCCGCTGGACGGTGGAGCAGACCCTGGAGCTCGGTCTGAGTCCCGAGGTGGAAGCGGTGCTGGAGACCGCCACCGCCTTTCCCCGGCGGATTTACGAGGCACAGTCGGCGCGGCTGTCGCTGCTCACCCGGCTGGTGGAAATGCGCCTCGCCGAGCAGCCGGGAGATCTCACCGATCTGATCCGCGGCCTGGATGTCCGGCCCGGTCCGGCCCTGGTGGGTCTGGAGCAGGGTGGCGGCTGGCAGGTGGCCGGCGGGGAGGTGGATGCGCCGGCAGTGGTCTGCGATGCCTTCCGCCGGAACCTGGAGCAGGCCGAACCGGGGGAGCCGTTTCTCTTCAGCGTGGGGCCGGGTGTCTCTTTCATGGGGCTCATCGGGCCGGAGCACGGGGAACAGGGCCGGGTGGCCGCGGCAATATCGGTGCGGGCCGATCTGCGGCTGGAGGCTGAGACCCTGCAGGGGACGCTGATCACCTACCGCCACCTCAACTACTTGGTGGCCCGTCTCAAGTTTCGCATCACCCTCTTCTTCGTGGTGGTGATGTCGCTGGTAATCCTGGGCAGCCTGGCCGCGGGTATCGGCATCTCCCGGGGGATCACCCGCCGTCTGGCGGCCCTGGCCGCCGCCACCCGCCAGGTGGCGGAGGGGGACTACGACCTGCAACTGCCGCCCGGGGGACAGGACGAACTGGGGCGGCTGATCGATTCCTTCAGCAGCATGGCCGGCGAACTGCAGCAGAGCCGGGAGCGGATCATCTACCTGGAAAAGATGGCGCTGTGGAAGGACATGGCACGCAAACTGGCCCACGAGATCAAGAACCCGCTTTCACCGATCCAGATGGGCATCCAGGAGCTTCACGACCGTTATTCAGCGGTGACCGCCGGTGGTGCCGGCGCTGCCGAACGCGAGGAGTTCGGCCGGCTGCTCGATGAGAGTGCGGAAATGATGCTGGAGGAGACCGGCCGGCTGAAGCGGATGGTTCAGGCCTTCTCCTCCTTTGCCAGGCTTCCCGACCCGGTCCCCGAGGCCCTGGATCTCAACGATGCGGTGCGCCGCTTCTTCGACCGCCACCCCGAATATGGCGAGCAACTGGAGATTTCCTTCGGTCTGGCCGACGGGCTGCCGCCGGCCTGGTTCGACCCGGACCAGCTGGTGGGCATCCTGCGAAACCTGGCGGACAACGCGGTGCAACTGGACCGGCCCGGCCTCGGGTTGCGTGTGGAGAGCTCCAGCCCCGGCCCGGGGTGGCTGCAGTTGACCGTTGCCGACAATGGTCCGGGTATCCCGCTTGCCGAGAAGCAACTGGTCTTTGAGCCGTCGTTCAGCGGCCGCCCGGACGGCATGGGCCTCGGGCTGGCCATCGTCAAGAAGAGCGTTCTCGACCATGGCGGTTGGATCAGCGTCGAGGACGCTGTTCCGCAGGGGGCGCGGTTCGTCATCCAAATCCCGGCCGAGAGGGAGACCACAGAGAGGGACGTCTGATGGGCCACAAAGCGAAGAACGAACCGGCAACGGAAGGCGCGGCCCGCGAGGTGATCCTGGTGGCCGACGACGAGCGGAACATCCGCCGGACCCTCTCCCTGGTGCTGGGCGGAGCGGGATACCAGGTGCTGGAGGCGGAGAACGGCCAGGAGGCGGTGGAGCAGGCCGCCGGCCGGGCCTGTGATCTGGTGCTCCTCGATCTGAAGATGCCGGTGCTCTCCGGCCTGGAGGCGCTGGAGTTGCTGAAGAAAGACGAGCCCCAGTTGCCGGTGGTGGTGATCTCCGGCCAGGCCACCTTCTCCGACGCGGTGAAGGCGACCCAGATGGGGGCCTACGACTTCATCGAGAAGCCCCTGGAGAAGGAGCGGGTGCTCCACTCGGTGCGCCTGGCCCTGGAGTCGAGCCGGCTGAAGAGGGAAAACATCCACCTGCGGGCCCAGCTGGGCGAACCGGCCCGGATGGTGGGCAGCTCGGCGGTGATCGAGGCGCTGCGCGAGGCCATCGGCCGGGCGGCACCCACCCGCGGGCGGATCCTTGTCGTCGGGGAGAGCGGCACCGGCAAGGAGCTGGTGGCCCGGGCGATCCACGAGCAGAGCCCGCTTCGCAACGGGCCCTTTATCAAAGTCAACTGCGCGGCCATCCCCACCGAGCTCATCGAAAGCGAGCTGTTCGGCGCGGAGAAGGGGGCCTTCACCGGGGCCGACCGGCTCAAGCTGGGCAAGTTCGAGCTGGCCCACGGCGGCACGCTCTTTCTCGACGAGATCGGCGATATGGGCCTCTCGGCCCAGGCCAAGGTGCTGCGTACCCTGCAGACCGGCGAGCTGACGCGGCTGGGGAGCAACGACCCGGTGAGCGTGGACGTGCGGGTGGTGGCGGCGACGAACAAGAACCTCGAGGAGGAGATCCGCACCGGCGGTTTTCGCGAGGACCTCTTTTACCGCATCAACGTGGTACCGCTGGTGGTGCCGCCGCTCAGGCAGCGCAAGGAGGATATCCCCGAGCTGGCCGAACACTTCATCGGCATCTTTTGCCGCGAAAACGAATTCCCCCCCATGTCCCTCCAGGCGGAGGCGCTGGACCTGCTGCTCGATTACCACTGGCCGGGCAATGTGCGCGAGTTGCGCAACGTGATCGAACGGCTGGTGATCATGGTTCGCGAACCGCTGATCAGGGCCTTTCATGTCCGGCAGCACCTCACCGCCCTGTTCAGCGGCCGTGCCGCCGAGGATGCCGGTTCGCGGCGCCTCTCGGCCCTGCTGGGTAAACTGAGCCTCAAGGAATACCGCGAGGAGCAGGAAAAGGCCTTCATCCTCGCTGCCCTGGACGAGACTAGCTGGAACGTTTCCCGGGCCGCCACACTCCTCAGCCTCGAACGCACCAACCTCCATAAAAAAATCTCCGGCTACGGCCTGAAAAAATAGGCCATTTTGACATAGGGGACGTACATAACTTTATAACTTACGATGAAAGCACTGAAGGCGTGGTCGTTGCGCGAGCCCTGCATGAGTGAGCGCTACACAGAATGTCCTCCTTTGCATCACGTAAGTTATATAGTTATGTACGTCCCCAGTCTCAGGGTATCCGTGGTACCGGACCAGCCCCGGCAACGGAATAAAAAAAGGGGACCGGCGGCCGCCGGTCCCCTTGATTGTCTGAACAGTGCCGGGGGGCGCTATTCCCCCTTCTCGAAGATGGCCATGTCCACTTCGCCGTCAAGGACGCGCTCGCTGGTGGCGATGCTCATGTAATCCTCACCCTCGAGGCGCACAACGGCCTGGGCCGCTGAGGGGATGCCGTCGAAGTCGGCCCACTCCAGCACCACTTCGGTCAGCTCTCCGGGCCCTGACATGGTCTCGCCGACGTAGCGGCGGCCGACGACCCGGAAGTTCTCCACGGAGATGAAGACGGTGGTGGGACGATCGAAACGGTCGCGGATCACCACCCGGTGGGCCGCCGTGCCTTCGAAATCCACGTCGTCCACATACTGGAAGGTGTACTCCCCGCCATCGATCCCGCGCAAGACGTGATCCATGTCGCGGGCGAACTCCTTGGTGAAGTCCTCGGCCGGTGCCGGCTGTTTCTGGCCGGCCATCTCCTGCCAGCCCTCGGTGCCGTTGAACACGCGGACCATGGCACCGAAGGGCAGGGTCATCTTGGTCCAGCTCCTGTCGGGGAAGACGGTCCAGGATTCCACCGCGATGCCCATCTCACCCTGGGGGGTGGAGACGGTGACGTCGGATTTGGAGAAGATATTCTTCGCCGCCAGCAGCTTGTCCCCGCCGTGGGCCTGCATCGCGGCCTTCATCAACTCGGTGCCCGTGGCCAGCGATTCGGCGGTGGCTTCGGGGATTTCCTCGGAGGAGGGCGGGTCGGGAATGGTGATGTCCACCACCTGCACCTTGCCGTACCCGGAGAGCGGCTTGTCGAACTTCTCCGGGTCGCCCACCACCATCAGCACCATGTTGTCGGGGTGCCAGTTCTCCCGGGCCACGCGGTTGACGTCAGCCACGGTCACCCCCTCGATGCTGGTCTTGTACTTCATCAGGAAGTCGGCGGGGTAGCCGTAGTAGTCGTAGGTCAGCAGGCGGTTGATCACTTCGCCCTTGGAATCGAAGTTGAAGACGAAGGAGTTGAGAATGCCCTGCCGCGCCTGGTCCACCTCGGCCTGGGTCACGCCGTCCGCGATGAGCTTGGCCAGTTCGGATTTCAGCAGGTCGATGGTGTAACCGGTATTTTCCAGGGAGGTGAAGGTGGACATCCGCGCCTCGGCCGGGTAGCCGTAGTTGGCATAGATCCCGCCGCTCACACCGTAGGTCAGCCCTTCGGCGGTGCGCACGGCGCGCATCAGCCGGCTGGTGAACCCGGAGGTGCCGAAGATCTCGTTCATCACCTGCAGGGCGAAGTAGTCGGGGTTGTTGCGGGTGGTGCCCAGGTGACCGAGGGCAATGTAGCTCTGGTTGAGGTCGGTCTTTTCAATCAGATTCACCGACGCCTTCACCTCGGGGATTTCCGGGTAGGCGGGGAATTCCGGAGCGCCGGCATCCCAGCCTTCGAAGACCTTCTCCACCTGGGCGGTGATCGTCTCGGGATCGATGTCACCCCAGATTGCGAGGATGCAGTTTTCGGGGTGGAACCAGGCAGCGTGGAATGCGGCCATGTCATCACGGGTGATGTTGGCCAGGTGCTCGTATTCCATGTTCCGGGCGTAGACACCGTCCGGCCCGTAAATCGCCCGGCTGAGCTCGCGGCCGAGGATGCCATTGGGATCATCATTGCGCCGCGAGATACCGCTCCTGGCCTCGATCATCGCCAGGTCGATCTTCTCCTGGGGCAAGGCCGGGTTGCGGATCACGTCGGCATAGATTTCCAGCACCTGTTCGAAGTTCTCGGTGAGGCAGTTCAGCGTGGCGAAACCCGATTCGTCGCCGATGCCGATCTCCACCCGTGCGGCGATCCCTTCCAGCAATTCGTCCAGGTCGTCGCCGGGAATGGTCGCGGTGCCGCCGGTGCGCATCACGCTGCCGGTGATTCCGGCCAGCCCCACCTTGTCCGCCGGGTCGAGAAAGCCGCCGGTGCGGACGATCATCCGCGCGTTGACCAGCGGCAGCCCGCTGTCCTGCAGGTAGTACAGTTTCATCCCGTTGGCCAGGGTGGCCTGCTGCACTTCGGGGATCGTCAGTTCGCGCAGTTCGGGAAAGGTCATTTTTTCGTGCGGGCGCTTCTTGTCACAGAACGCCGGCCCGGCCGTGACGGCCGAGATGACGAATGCCGCGGCCAGAACGAGCGTCAGCAAGCTCGTGGCGTGATTTCTTCTCATCTGGGATTCCTCACTATTTTTGAAAACCATGCTGGTTCTTCCGTTCGCGCCGGGCTACTGTTCCAGGTCGGAGATCGATTCCTGGGCCCCCACCGAGAGGTTGGTGCGGGTGAAGACCTCGTTGGCCACCCGCTGGATGTCCTCGGCGGTGACCGCCTCGATCTTCCCCACCTCGCGGAACATGTTTCTCCAGTCACCGGTCATGGTGAAGTAAAAGGCCAGCTGGTTGGCCATGCCGGTGTTGGAGTCGAGGCCGCGGATGAAGTCGGCCTTGGCCCTGGTCTTCAACTTGGCCAGTTCCTGCTCGGAGACCGGCTCGTTTTTCAATTTATCGATCTCCTCCCAGATAGCCTCCTCCACCTCGGCATTGGTGTTGCCCTTGGCCGGGACCCCAATGAAGAGGAAGAGCCCGGGGTATTTGGCACCCGGGAGACCGGTGAGCGCCATGGCGGCGACGGCGATCTGCTTCTCCTTGACCAGGCTCTTGTTCAGCCGTGAACTGCGGCCTTCTCCCATAATGCTGGAAATGGCGTCATAGACCGCCCGCTCGGGGTGGTTGAAGCCGGGTTTGTGGAATCCCATGATCAGGATCGGCTGGGCTTCCTCGTAGGTCACCACCCGCCGCTCGGCGTTCTGCTGCGGCTCAACGGTGGTCACCGGTGTGGGCCTGGTTCCCCGGGGGATGGCGCCGAAGTATTTCTCGATCACCGGGAACGCCTCGTCGGGATAGACATCACCGGCCACCACAACCACCATGTTGCTCGGGTTGTAATATTTCCGGAAGAAATTCATGCACTTCTCCCGGCTCATGTTCTGGATGTCGGACATGTGTCCCACCACCGGTACGCCGTAGGGGTGGGCCTTGTAGGCCACGGCCAGATACTCTTCCAGCAACCGGCCGATGGGGTTGGAATCGGTGCGCATCCGCCGTTCCTCGGCCACCACCTGCTTTTCGGCGTAGAACTCGCGCAGCACCGGGTTGATGAACCGGTCGGATTCCAGCAGCGCCCAGAGTTCCAGGCGGTTGGAGGGCAGGCTGAAGTAGTAGGTGGTGGTGTCGTATCCGGTGCCGGCGTTGAGCCCCTGCACCCCTTCGCGTTTCAGGATCTCGTCCATTTCGTTGCTCAGCACATACTGCCGGGCCTCGTCCATGGCTTCGGAGAGCACTTTTTCCAGCTCGGCCAGTTTCTCCGGGGAGGCGAGATCGCCTTTTTGCCGCTCAGCCATGATGGCTGCAAAGGCGCGGTCCTCGGCGGCCATGGCTTCGGCCTCGTTCCTGGTGTCCTGTCCGCCCACGGTGGCGGTGCCCTTGAATGCCATGTGCTCCAGGATGTGGGCCAGGCCGGTGATTCCGTGGACTTCGTCCGAGGCGCCAACGTTGGCCTGGGTGACAAAGGAAATCACGGGTGCATCGTGGTTCTCGAAGAGAATCACCTTCAGGCCGTTGGGCAGCGTTTTTTCGTGGATCCGGTCCTGCACCTCCTCGAACGCGTCGCCGGCAAAAACCGCCGGTGCGGCGAGAATGATGACGGCTGCCAGCAACGGCAGCAGCATTCCTGCTCTTCTCATCTGACTCCTCCATTTGATGGCTGGGCCGGGGCTGTATGCCGCCGGCCAAATACAGACACTGCTTCACTCTTCCATGGATATCTCGTCGGGCAGTTCGTTGATATCGTCCTCCTGCCACGGAAAGAACGCGGCCAGCTCCTCGCCGGCACTGGCGATCCCGGCGGTGATTCCGCCGGCAAAATCATCACGTTTGAAGTGCCCGGCCATCACCCGGGAGGTCTCCTCCCAGAAATCGTCCGGCACTCTTTCGTCGATGCCGCGGTCGCCGATGATGGCGAACCGCTTTTCCCTGAGGGCGAGGTAAATGAGCACCCCGTTGCGCGCTTCGGTGCGGTGCATCCCCAGGTGTTCGAATACCGCCACCGCCGCCTTGTACGGGTTGCGGCCGGACTTGCGCGCCAGGTGGACCCGGATCTCGCCCGAGGTGATTTTTTCCGCCGCGGCAACGGCGTCGGTGATCCGGCGCTGCTCCTCGGCGGTGAAGAAGGACTGCGGTTCAGACCCCCGCTCTTCCGGGGCCGGCTGTTTGTGGTTGGTGTCGTCCGCCATGGTATTCATTTCCTGTAAAGGTGCTTGATCCGTTCTACCAGGATCCGGTGGCCCCGCCACCGCCGAAACTGCCGCCGCCGGGGGAGAACCCTCCTCCTCCTCCGCCGCCGGAGAAGCCGCCCCCCCCGCCGGTGAACCCGCCGCGGCCGCCGCCGAGGACCATATACCACATCAGGGCATTCCGGCCCCGGCGCCCGCCGAAGATGAAAATAAGGATGAAGATCAGCGGGATGATCAGCCCGCCGATTCCCTTTTTACTTCGTCGGTTCCTGGTGCTGCCGCCGGCCGGGGCAGTGTATTCACCCTCGATGGCCCGCATCGCCGCCGACATCCCGGCTGCGATACCCCCGGGGTAGTCGCCCTGGCGGAAACGGGGTGTGACTTCGCTGTTGATGATGCGGATGGCCAGCGCGTCGGGCAGGGCGCCTTCCAGCCCGTAACCCACCTCGAAACGGACCTTCCGTTCCTTGACGAAGACCACCAGGATCAGCCCGTTGTCATTGTCCCGGCTGCCCACCTTCCATTGCTCGGCCAGACGGATGGTGACGTCGGCCGGCTCGCCGCCTTCGGCGCTCTGGAACGTGGCCACCAGCAACTGGTTGGTGGTGCGCCGCTCGAAATCGGCCAGTGCCCGCTCCAGCTCCGAACGCTGGGTCGGGTTGAGCAGACCGGCATAATCGTTGACCCGCGCCGCCGGCCGGTCGGGATAGACGGGGTCGGCGGTCGCCGCAGGCGCCAGGAGCGCCAGCAGCGTCAGGATCAGCAGAAGTGCCGGCAGCGCCGGCGCCCGGAAAAGGCGCCGGCTCCCACCGCTGAACGCGGGGTTCATTCGAAATTGACCTCAGGGGCCTGGTCCGCGCCGGCCGCCGCTTCGAAATAGGCGATCTGACTGAAACCGGACATGGAGGCCACCACCGAAGCCGGGAACTTGCGGATGGTTGTGTTGTAGGACTGGGCCTGTTCATTGAACCGGCGGCGTTCCTGGGTGATGCGGTTCTCCGTTCCTTCCAGCTGCACCTGCAGGTCGAGGAAGTTCTGGTTGGCTTTCAGGTCTGGGTATTTTTCCACCACCACCATCAGACGGCCAAGCGCTGCGCCAAGGCCGTCCTGCGCCGACTGGAACTGGGCCAGCGCGGCGGGGTTGCCCATCAGCTTTTCCGGGTCCACCTGGATCGATGAGGCCTTGGAGCGCGCTTCGGTGACCTCGGTGAAGGTCTCCTGCTCGTGTTCGGCGTAGCCCTTCACCGTCGCTACCAGGTTGGGAATCAGGTCGAGGCGGCGCTGGTAGACGTTTTCCACCTGCGACCACTGGGCCTTTACCGACTCTTCGGATTCCACCAGGCCATTGCGCACGCCGACGAACCACATGAAGGCGGCGCCGAGGATCACCAGCAGGACAAGCAGCACCACACCGCATCCGATCATTCCCTTGCTCATCGATAGTATTCCTTTCATCTGTGCCGCCACCGGCGGCACCGGCATAAAGGCCGTTGAAGAAGCAGACAGTGATATATGGACCCGGTGCTAGCCGGGAGCAAGGCTGACATTGTAATATTACGAGACTGCGGTGGGCAATTGTTTCATCGGAGATTCGATTACGTCGGAACAGCCGGAGGAGATCATGGAACTGAACATCCCGGGCGTGGACAGGAAGAACGGGGCTCCGCGGGTGGTGAGCGGGCTGGAAAGCCTGTTTGGCGATGCGGGATTGCTGTCGTCCCTGGAGGGCAAGGCCCTCGGCCTGCTGTCCAACCAGGCGTCGGTGGACCGCCGGTTGAACGACGCCGTTTCATTATTCATCGCCGATCGCGGGTTGGACCTCCGCGCCCTGTTCGGCCCGCAGCACGGGGCGCGGGGTGAGAAGCAGGACAACATGGTGGAGTCGGACGATTACATCGATCCCTCCTGCGGACTCACCGTCTACAGCCTCTACGGGGCGCACCGCAAACCCACCCCGGAGATGCTGGCCGGTCTCGACGTTCTGGTGGTGGACCTGCAGGATGTGGGTACCCGGGTTTACACCTTTCAGAGCACCCTGGCCCTGGCCATGCAGGCCTGCCGGGAGACCGGTACCCGGGTGGTGGTGCTGGACCGCCCGAACCCGGTGGGCGGCGAGGTGGTGGAGGGGCCGATGCTCGACCCCGAATACGTCTCCTTTGTCGGCCTTTGCCCGGTGCCGCTGCGCCACGGCCTGACCATCGGTGAGCTGGCCCGGCTCTACAACGACCACTTCGGGATCGGCTGCGCCCTGGACGTCATCGCCGCCGAGGGCTGGCGGCGGGAGATGCTGTTCCCCGACACCGGCCTGCCCTGGGTGATGCCTTCACCGAACATGCCCGTCTGGGACACCGCCCTGGTCTATCCGGGCACGGTGCTGGTGGAGGGCACCACCCTCTCCGAGGGGCGGGGCACCACACGGCCCTTCCACCTGGTGGGGGCCCCGCTGCTGGACCCGGCAAAGCTGGCCGGAGCACTGGCTGAGCAGGGGCTGGAGGGTGTGATCTTCAGGCCGGCCAGCTTCGAACCCACATTCCAGAAATGGGCCGGCCAGATGTGCGGCGGCGTGGAGCTGCACGTCACCGATCCCCGCGCGTTCCGGCCGGTGGCCGCCGCGGTGGCCCTGCTGGCCGCCATCAGGGACCAGCGCGCCGACCGGCTGGGCTGGCGGGAGCCGCCCTACGAATACGAGACCGTGAAGATGCCCATCGACATCCTCTACGGGTCGCCGGAGCTGCGGCGGCACCTGGGGGACGGGGGAGGCTGGCGCGACCTGGCCGACGGCTGGCAGGCGAGTGAGGACTCCTTCCGTGAACTCCGCCGGCCATTCCTGCTCTACCAGTGATCGAGGTGAAGCTATGCCCAACCTGTTGACCCGGTGCGCCGTGGATGCTGCCCGCAGCGCTTGCCGCGGCGCCCGGCCCTCCATCTGGTTTGCCGATGGGGCGGATTCGGCCCTACTGGACGCCCTGCCCGGGGTGCTGTCGGAACTGCCCGTCCGCCCGGTGCTGGTGGGCCGGACGGAACGGATCCGGGGTCTGGCCGACGAGCGCGGTGTGGATCTGGGAGAGGTGGAGATCTCCGATCCGGGGGCATCGGAGGACCTGCCGGTTTTTGCCACCCGCCTGCTGGAGATGCGACGTCGCAAGGGGCTCACCCCTCCCGCGGCGGCGCGGTTGGTGGCCGACCCCTTGGGCTATTCGTTGATGGCTCTGCGCACCGGGCGGGCTGACGGGGTGGTCTGCGGGGCGGGGGTCGAGATACCGGCTACCCTGCGGGCCATCCTGCGGGTGATCGGCACCCGGGGGGCGGCGGAGCGCGCCTGTGGGTTGACCCTGATCTCCGGCAACGGCCGTCTGCTGCTGGCCGCCGACACGGTATTGCACCCCCACCCGGATTCCGAACACCTGGTGCGGATCGCTCTGCTGGCCGCCGGCGCTGCTCCGGCCCTGGGTGTGGAACCCCGGGTGGCTCTGCTCTCGGCATCGGATTACGGCAGTCTTCCCGGGCCCCATGGGGTGCGGGTCCGGCAAGCGGCGGAGATGCTGAAGACCCGGCGCCCGGACCTGGAGACCGATGGTGAGATGCTGCCGGCCACGGCCCTCGACCCCGCCCGGGTGGAGGCCCTGCACCCCCACTCCCGGACCCGGGGCACGGCTGCCGTGCTGGTTTTTCCCGACCTGCAGTCGGCCCGTCTCTCCGTCCAGCTGGCCCGGCTTGCCGGTGGCGCCACGACCTCGGCCCCGTTTCTCGCCGGCCTGGAGAAAGCGGTGAACATCCTGCCCGTCCAGCCCGCCGGCGAAGACGCACTCTTCCTCACTGCCATGACCGCCCTGGCCGCCATGTCGTAGCAACGGCGACCGTCACAAGAGGTGACAGTCACCATTTAAACCGCAATAGAAACAGTAAAAAGTTGCGCAAAATCATGGGTGACTGTCCCTGGTCAACGGCACCGGGTTGCGGCCCTTGGAAACAGGTGGCTGTCACTAGACATTTTTGCCGGAAATTCCTTGAAATGGCGGGGGGGAAATAGGTGGCTGTCACCGGTCTTTGTATTTGTCGAGGAGGGGGCCGAAGCGCTGGTGGCTCGATTTGTTGTCCCGCCGGGCCTTGTAGGCCCAGTAGGGCCGGTTGCCCAGGGCGAAGATGCGGCGGAAGGGCCGGGACTCCATCAGCAGCACCAGGGGCTTCCAGGCCAGCAGGGCGATGATCGGCCTGGGAACACCCTGGTTGACCATCAGGAAGAGCATGTTGAGCCAGCTCAGGCAGCGGTGGTGGTCCTCCTTGTGGTAGGAGTCCTCACCGCCGCCGATGACGCCGTCAGCCAGCGCCCTGCGATAGAGTTCGGTGCCCGGGAAGAAGGTCAGTGAAAAGAGCTGGAGCACAAAGGGACGGGGCATGCGCAGCACGGCGCGGAGGGTTTCCAGCACGGCCGGCGCTTCCTCGTAGGGATTCTCCAGGATCACATCGTAGGCCGGGATGACGTCCTCGGGGAGGTGCCGGCGGATGATCTCCGCGCAGGTCACCAGCTTGTCGGCGGAGAAGTATTTCCGCCGGTAGAGTTCGTTGGTGGAGCCGGCTGCCGACTGGATACCCACTTCCACTCGCCGCAATCCCGCATCCACCAGCAGCTTCAGCTTTTCTTCCTTCACCGACTGGACGCTGAGCAGGCAGAAGAAGGGGAAATTCACCGATTCACGGTAGCGACGGCTGAACTCGGCGATCTCTTCAGCCGAGCCGTAGATGAAACAGTCGTCGGCGAAATTGATCCGGTTGAACTGCGGGAACCTCTGGTGCATCCACTCCAGCTCGGCCATCAGGTGGCCCACGCTGCGACGGCGTACCGATTTCTGTTTCGAATAGAGTTCCAGCAGCGCATTGTTGATGCAGAAGGAGCAGTGGTAGGGGCATCCGCGGGTCCACATGGTTTCGTAGACCACGTGGTCCGGGCCGATGAAGTTGACCCGGCCCCGGGACATCTCGGTCAGCAGCTCCTCGCTCAGTGGCACCACGCTGTCGCCCACCAGCACGTACTGGTCTTTCAGGTGGTAGTCGGGGAAGGGCAGGGTGTCCAGGTCCTGGATCAGGGGACGGGGCGGGTTGCTCACCAGGCTGCCGTTGCTGGTGGAAGCGATGTTTGCCAGCCCGGCGGGATTCCCGTCACTGTCGAGGGTATCGGCCAGCTCGCAAATCGCTCCCTCGCCTTCCCCCACACAGACGAAGTCGGCCACCCCGGCACACTCGCCGGGGGCGATGGTGGGGTGCACCCCGCCCCAGACCGCGGGTACACCGGTTTTATCCCGCACCGCGCGGGTCAGCGCCGAGATCTTGGGGAAGTAGTTGGTCATCAGCGAGTAGCCCACCAGCCGGCTGTCGCCGCACAGGTCGGCCACCCGGTCCACCACCCGCTGGCTGTAGGTGCCGGTGAAATCCACGCCGTGCTCCATCACCGCGGCCAGGTCGGGGAGAAAGATCAGGCGGACCTGGTGCCCCCCCTCCCGCAGCGAGGCGGAGATGCTGCGGATGGAGAGGGCGGTGATATCGAGATATGGTGCGATCAGGGTGATTTTCATCTGGGTCATCCCCGGCTGTTGTTTGCAACTGGTTGCCGCCCGACGGCGGCACACGATTATAGGGGCTTGGGGGAAAGGGGATCAACCGGTGGGGCAGGCAAAAAAAGTGGGGAGGTTGCCCTCCCCGAATATCTAATCAGAAGGTTTGGTAATCCTGGACCCGCCGCCGGGATCGAAGTTTCCTTACCCGTCTCCCTAAAAAACGGTTCGGAATGCCGCCATTCGCGAAATGAGCGGCCGACGAAACCACGGTAAGCCCGCCCGAAATATAAGCAATAATCCTGCCACAGGCAACCCCCTTGCGTCGCTCGGCCTAATCCGTTTAAATTGTGTGGTTTTCTAAGGGACTGTCCATTGGTCCGAATGACACACATAATCCAAAAAATTGAAGTTCCTTCATGATTTTGGAGAATCAAGCCCGGAGGAGGGACCCTTGATGAATACTGAAAAGTTGGTTCGCAGCCGTTTTCTGACCGTTGCGCTGGTCTGCTGTGCGGTATTGGCTGCCGGTCCTGTGGTGGGGTGGCCGGCCGACGATCCGCAACAGGTGACGGCCACCGATCAACAGCGGGAGCAACTGGCCCTCACCGTCTACAACCAGGGCTTCGGCCTGGTGAGCGACCTGCGCCGGGTGGATCTACCCGTGGGGCCGGTCCAATTGCGCTGGGATGACGTGCCGCAACAACTGGACCCGGACTCGGTGGCCCTGGTCCAGTCGGGAGGCGGAGCAGCGTTGACCGTACTGGAGCAGTTTTACGACGAGGACCTGGTCAGCCCGGCCCGCCTGATGGAGCTTTTTATCGGCCGGGAGATCACCCTGGTGCAGGAGGACCGGGAACTGCGGGAAAAGCGGACCAGGGCGCGGCTGCTCAGCACGTCCGGTCCCACCCTGGAGGTGGACGGGGCGGTCATGGTGGGGCATCCGGGCCGGGTGGAACTGCCGGAACTGCCGCCGGGCCTGTTGCTTCGCCCGGCCCTGGGCTGGCTGGCGGTGAGCGGGAAAGCCGGCGTGGCACAGCTGGAGGCCCGTTACCTCACCGGGGGGCTGGGCTGGACCGCCGGATACCGGCTGGCACTCCACCGTGACGAGGATGCGGCTGATCTTGCCGGTTGGGTGTCGGTGGAGAACCGCAGCGGTGCCGACTTTCCGGGTGCCGTCCTCCGTCTGGTGGCCGGTGACGTGAACCGCATCGCCCCCGCGGCCCGGTACGACTCCCGGGAGAAGATGATGAGGGCCCCGGGCGCGATGATGGATTCGGCTGCGGAAGCGGGGGTTGGTTTCAGTGAGGAGGCGCTCTCGGGGTATCATCTCTACACTCTGGAGCGGGCGGCCGATCTGCTGGACAACCGGGCCACCCGGGTCGCCTTTGCCGAGGCGGACGGGGTGCAGGTGGAGCGGCAGCTGGTATTGCGCGGCAACCCCTCCCACTCGCGGAGCCGTTACGGAGAGGTCCAGCGGGAGTCGGTGGCGGTGGTACTGCGGCTCCAGAACAGCGAGGAAAACGGACTGGGACGGCCGTTGCCCGCCGGGGTCTGGCAGGTGTTCAAGGAGGACTCCTCCGGTGCTCAACTGTTCCTCGGTGAGAACCACTTCGGTCACTCGGCGCGGGGAACCGAGGTGGTGATCGGTGTGGGCAACAGTTTTGATGTCACCGCCGAACGGGTGCAGACCGACTACCGCAAGCTGAGCAACGTTCGCTGGGACGTGGAGACGGCTTGGCGGATCACCCTGCGCAACGGTAGCGCCCGCGATGTGGAGGTGCTGGTGCGCGAACCGGTGCAGGGCCAGTGGGAGCTCCGCGGCGCCAGCCAGGCCCACATCCGGGTGGATGCGACGACACTGGGGTTCGAGGTGCCGGTGGCGGCCGGGTCTTCAACGGTGCTGGAATACAGAGTGGTGATCGACTGGTGAGAGGAGAGACGATGGAAGCGAAGTCCGGCGGGTATGTGCTCGGGGTCAATTTCAGCCACGATCGCTCGGCCTGCCTGCTGCACGACGGCGAGATCGTCACCGCGGTGGCCGAGGAGCGTCTGGACCGGATCAAGCGGTCCGAAGGGTGCCTCTATGTCCAGGGTCGCAAGGGCGGCCGGACCATGCCCAACTTCGCCATCGGCTACTGCCTCGATGCTGCCGGCATCGGCATCGACGACCTCGACCTGCTGGTCATCGACCACGCCCTGACCCCGGTTGACCTCCCCTTTCTGCAGCGGATGATCCCGATGAAGGACAAGCAGCGTATCCGCGCGCTGCCGCACCCCTCCCACCACCTGGCCCACGCGACCACGGTCTTCCACACCTCGGGGTTCGACGAGGCGGCGGTGCTGGTGGCCGACGCCTTTGGCAGTGCCACCCGGGCCGGGGTGGAGTGCGAGACCGGGTTCCGCGCCCGGGGCCCGGCCATCGAACCGGTCTTCCGCAACTTCCAGACCAACCAGCGGGCGCAGTTCCTCTGCCTCACCGGCATGTACCGGCTGGTAACCCAGATTCTTGGTTTCGTTGCCCCCGACCAGGGCGAACAGCGGCTGATGGCTCTGGACGATGCGGGCAAGACCATGGGGCTGGCCGCCCACGGGAAGGCGCGTGACGACTGGCCGTCCTTTGTCACCTTTCCCAACCGGGGGAAGACGGACGGTTCACCCCTGATGATGGACTTCTCCGGAGTGCTGGACTGGCTGGAGGCACAGAAACTGATCTCCTTCAACCGGGACCAGCGTTCGGGGCGGATGATCCTCGACATCGCCATCCGGGAGCATGGCGACCCGCTCACCGACCTGCACCGCGATCTGGCCACCCGGGTGCAGGAGGAGTTCACCGCGGCGATGATCGGGATCGTCCGTGAACTGCATCGCATCACCGGCCTGCCCCGGCTCTGTATCTCCGGCGGGGCGGCTCTCAACTCGGTGGCCAATGCTCGGATCGTCGAGGAGACGCCCTTCGAAGAAGTGTTCATCTTTCCCGCCGGCACCGACGACGGCAACGCCCTGGGCTGTGCGTATTTCGGGCAGTACCAACTGCTGGACCGGCCCTGGCAGCCGCGGCCGCTGGCTTCACCATTCCTCGGTATTGAATATGACGAGGACCAGTACCGTCAGGCGGCCGCCGGTATGGGGCTGCTGCCCAAAAAGGCGGGCAGTGAAGAGGAACTCGTGGAGTGGGCTGCCGGAGCGCTGGAGGCGGGGAAGGTGGTGGGCTGGTTCCAGGGCGGGAGTGAGATCGGTCCCCGGGCGCTGGGCCACCGCAGCCTGCTCGCCGACCCGCGCCGGCAGGAGTCGGTGGAGGCGCTGAATGCGAAGATCAAGTTTCGCGAACCCTTCCGGCCCTATGCCCCCAGTGTGATCGAGGAGCGACAGGGCGAGTTCTTCCAGCTGGACCGGCCCAGCCCCTATATGCTGCTGGTGGCGCCGGTGCGTCCGGAGCAGCGGTCGGTGATCCCGGCGGTGACCCATGTGGACGGCACGGCCAGGGTGCAGACCGTGAGCCGGAAGGTTGACCCGCTCTACCACCGCCTGATCGAGCGGTTCGGGGAGTTGAGCGGGGTCCCGCTGGTGCTCAATACGTCGATGAACCGGGCCGGCGAACCTATGGTGGAATCACCTTTGGATGCGGTCCGGATGTTCAGGGGAACGGAACTGGACGCACTGGCCATGGGACGCCTCTTTCTCGAGAAATAAAATCGCAGGACCCCTGCGGCCTGCATCTGGAGAGTGACCAGCAGAATGTCTGACGTACAGAAGATCATCGTGGCGTTGAACAGTATCAAGGTGGGGGATCTCGACCTGATCGTGGAGAAGCTGGGGGTGATCCGCGGCGAACTCCAGGCGGCCGGTCTGGATGACCAGGCCGGCATCCTCGAACTGGCCCTGGACGCCCTCCGCGGCGGCCGGATCCCCGAGTTTCGTAAGCTGATGGCCCGTGCCACCGCCGAACTGGGCCACTGCAAGGGGCGGAGAGGCTCGAAACGGGATTGAACTGTTACGACACGCTGGTGGAACGCAAATCCGACCAACTCCGTAGGCAATGAAGTGCCGACAGTGGGAAAAGATATTCTCATGGCCCCTGGGATTCCATTTCTTTTCCATTTATTAACACAGTTAACCCTTTAGAATCTTATAAATCACATATCCCGGCTCCCCCCCTGGAAACGCTGCTTGCGCTGGCACAACAATTGCTTTATAAAATCAACAAGTTGTTGTGTTTTTTGCGCGTTTTAAGGAATGAACCCGAGTTTCTTTAATGGCTTCATTTCCCGGCCCCCGGGGCCCCGGCCTTGAGAACCCCGGTTTACCCCATTCTCCTGATCTGCGCTCATATTTTACTAACTCCATACCAAAGGAGAACCAGCCATGGGAAATTATCGGTCACTCCGGTTGGTCGCCATCGTCGGCATCGTTTTGCTGGCGTGGTCACCGCTGGGAGCCTGGCAGGGTGTTGCCCGGGAGGGGACGCCCCTGCCGTCGAACACCACGCATCTGGCGGTTCAGCTGACCACGCAGCAGCCGGTCAGCCCCGATCCGGGTATCCCCGAGCGGGTCTACCCGGTGGATGCCTACAACCAGGGTGCCGACATCTGGCTCGCCATCCCCCCCACGGTTGCCGGCAGCGACATCGCCGGAGCCACGGCGCGGGTCTACATCACCCACCACCGGACTCTGCTGGACAGCTGGACTGACAGCGCCGGCCTCAAGGATTGCAGCGGCGGCTTCGAGACGGTGATGCTGCAGGGCGAAACCTCGGCGGACAACTACGTCCTGGGCTGGGGCGGGGCCTCGGAAACCGGCCGCTACGACGTAGTTGTCGATTTCGAACCCTTTGGTGTGTACAACCTGGGCGTGGACCTCATCGACCACGCCAGGATCGGCGGCTTCCAGGTGCTGGACGGCAGCCGGGCCATCGACTACATCCTCATCACCCCCGACCCGGGCTGTGCCCGGATCATCGGCAACCAGTCCTACGTGGGCGGCCTCTATGAGCCCACCGAAGAGTTTCTCGCCAACGGCTGGGATAATGGCCCCAACAACATCAATGAGGATGGCGGCGGCGACGACGTTTTCCAGGGCACAGTGTCCGCGATCTGGTCGCTGGCCAACTTTGTCGACTATCAGGGCAGCCCGATCGACGTCGATCGGGTGGGTAGCATCGATACGAGCACCGGGCTTTACGTGGCGCGTAATTTTACCGGCGAGGGCGACGTCAACGCCAACTATCTTGGGCGCACCGACACGGTGTATGTCATGACCAGTACCCCCTCCTGGGTGCCGTAAAAATCGTCCCTTTGGGCTGAACAAGGAGAGAGAAACGATGAAGCATCTCAAGCCCCTGAACAAGCGGGCGATGAAACTGAGCGGGGAAAGCGACCACCCCGACGTCTTTGGCTATGCCTGCAGCATCTGCTGCACGGCCTGGGCACCGGGCTGGGAGAACGGCCAGTCAGGGCACGTGGACCCCTGTCCGTGGATGAACGACCTGTCGCTCTGCTGGGTCACCTGTTACTGGACGGGCCAGGTGGCCGACGACACGGCCGAGCCGAACTGGCTCGACGACTGTTCGCTGGTCTCCGAAGACTGGGTCCGTATCTGCGTGGTCCCCGACTGATCACTGCGGCATATCCTGGAGGAAATCGATGCAGCCAAGAGAAAGAATCCGGATCCCGCGGCTCAGGGGCATCCCCGCCGTGTGGCTCTGTGCGTGCCTGCTGCTGGTGCTGGCGGCGGCGCCCGCCCTTGCGGGACAGCGCACCATATTTGCCGGGGGCAACCACATCATGGTCATCGACGAGACGACCATGAGCGTGGTGGGCCAGATCTCGGTACAGAAACACATCCACCAGCTGGTGGTGGACCAGGCCCGTGAAAAGGTCTATGCCGCGCACAGTGGCGGGGTGGAGATCTTCGACGCCCGGTCCTACGCATCCCAGGGCTTCTTCACCGATGAGCCGGCCCGGCGGCTGGAACTGAGCGCCGACGGCGATACGCTCTACGCCCTGACCCACCCGATCCTGGTCAACGATGACGGGCAAAAGCACGCCGGAGAGTACGCGATCCAGATCATCGACCTGGAGCAGAGCAAGGTCACCGGTTCGGTGAACCTGGGCTACGAGATCTTTGACGCGGTGGTGGACCCGGTGAGCGGCAAGGTGTTTGCGATGAAGCGGTTCGACCGCTCACTCGCGGTGCACACCCTGGCCGAAGGCAAGCGGGTGGGCACGGTCAGCGTGGCCGGCGCCCTCGACCCGATGAAGGTCAACCTGCTGCACTTCATCTCGCGCAGCCCCGACGGGCAGCACCTCTACGTGCCGCAGCACGGCGCTTCGGCCTGTGTCTTTGACGTGGACACCCTGTCCGGCGCATCCCGGGCCATCGACCTCGGCGGCGAGTATTTCGTCCGCGACAGCCAGGTCTCGCCCGACGGTCGGAGCCTCTTCCTGCTGACGGCGGACAAACTGATGGTGGTGGACACGGTGGGTCGCCGGGTGGCGGCCACCCGTTCCCTCGACGAAGTGTACATCGGCCTCGACCTCAGCGCCGACGGCAGCCGGATCTACCTCAGCAACCCGCTGCACGGTGACGGCAGTGCCGGTAACCTGCTGGTGCTTGACGCTCGCTCGCTCAAGGAGAGCGGGATGGTGGTGACCCCCGGCCTGTCCCTGTTCACCGCAGTTGCCTTCGAGCGTGACTGAAAGTAGGAAGGAAAGAAAATCATGAGCACTTGTTCCAAAAGATTTCTGCCCGTCCTCTTCACGCTGTGGGCAGTGGGGGCGCTCTGTGTCGTCCCGGCCCAGGCCGGGTTCGAAAAGATCGAACTCGACAGCGGCGTGAACGGACCGAAGTCGCTCCAGGTGGTGGACCTGGACGGGGTCAACGGCCTCGACCTGGTGGCGGTCAACACCTTTGACGACCGGGTTGTGTGGTATGAAAATCTCGGCAACGAGGTCTTCACCATGCACATCGTGGGCACCATGAGCAACCCCTCGTCGGTGGCCGTGGGCGACCTGAACAACGACGGGAACCTCGACCTGGTGGTGAGCAGTTTCTACGCCGGTCCGGAGAACTGGTATCTTTCATACTATCTCAACGACGGCAGCGAGAACTTCACCCACCACACCATCGACACCAACCTCGATGGAGCCGAGGACGTGGTGCTGGCCACCCTCGACACCGGCACCAGCCTCGACATCGCGGTGGTGGCCTACGAGGCGGACGCCGTGGTCTGGTATGAGAGCAACGGCGCTGCCACGCCCAGCTTCACCCGGCACAACATCGCCACCGACAAGGTGCACTCCGAATCCATCGATGCCGCTGACCTCGACGGTGACGGCGACATGGACCTGGTGACCTCTGCCTTCCTCGACAACGAGATCCTCTGGTGGGAGAACTCGGGCGGCGCGTCGCCGACCTTCAGTGAGCGCGTGGCCGGCACGATCAACGGCCCCAAGGACGTGGGTTTCGCCAACGTGGACGGCGACGGTGACCTGGATATCGTGGCCGTGTCATTTCAGGACGACGAAGTGGTCTGGCTTGACAACAACGGCAGCGAAATCTTCACCACCATCGTGGCCGGAGCTACGGCCCGCGGCCCGGTGGCCGTGCATGCCGCCGACCGCAACGGTGACGGTAATACCGACCTGGTGGTGGGCTGCTTCGACGGTGACGAGGTCGATTCGTTTGCCAACGATGGTTTCGAAAACTTCACCATGGCCGTGGTGGACGCTTCCCTGGGCGGCGCCGAGTCACCGGTGGTGGTGGACCTGGACCAGAATGGCGAGGCCGACCTGGTGGCCGCCGGTTTCTTCGATGACAACATCGTCTGGTATGTGAACAAGGCCATCTTCTACGACGGCTACACCCTCGATGACAGTGCCGGCGGCAACGGTGACGGCAACCCCGATCCGGGCGAGACCATCACCCTGGTGGTGGACATCCGCAATGAGGGTGACACCACAATGACCGGTGTGTATGGCGTGCTGGACTCCGATCAGCCCGGTTACGTGACCTGGGCTGACGACACGGCCACCTACCCCAACATCCCGGTGGCGGGCAGCGCTTCGAGCAACGCCCCGCACTACAAGTTCACCCTCTCCCAGACCACCCCCTGCGGCCAGGCGGTGAATTTCACCTTTGACATGTACTCAGACCAGGACAACGGCGGCGCCGGCTTCGGCATGGGCATCGGCGGCATCGTCGATGACATGGAGAGTGGCGAGGGCAGCTGGACCCACTTTGCCGATATCGGCGCCGATGACTGGGCCATTGTTTCGGCGGCCCAGGCACATAGCCCGATCCATGCCTGGCTCGGCAGTGACGCACCCGTGGACACCGACAAGAGCCTGGTCACCTCGACGGTCAATGTTTCCGGTTCCGGCGTGTTCAGCTTCTGGCACACGTACAATTATGAGAATTTTTACGATGGCGGTGTGATCGAACTGTCCACTGACGGCGGTACCAGCTGGGCTGACATCGGCGGCCTGATCACCTCGGGCAACGGTTACAACACCACGCTGAGTTCCGGCAATCCGATGGGCGCCCGCGAGGCCTGGTCCGGCGGCAGTATCGGCGCCATGGAAGAAGTGACGGTGGATCTGTCCAGTTATGACGGCGAGGCGGTGAATATTCGATTCCGCATTGGTTGCGATTATTCGGTTGGCGGTGTTGGTTGGTATATCGACGACGTGACCCTCGAGGACTGCCAGGTCTACCAGGGCTCCACCATGGACTGTGACTACACCATCACCCCGCTCAGCGGCACCGTGCCGTTCCTGACGATCCACCGCGTGACCCTGAGCAACAATCTCGCCGGCGGTGCGGTCTACACCCGGAGAATCGCCGGGCGGATCGCGGTGACCATCGGCAACGGGAATTACTTCAATCCGTGGCGCGCCGGGTACACCAACATTGCTCCGTTGGACCTTTTTTACACGCAGTGGCCGATGAATTTTCCTGGGCTGCCCACTGTTCTGGGTGACAACACCTTCGAGCTCACTGCCATGGACGTCACCCCCAGTCCGTACAACCAGCCGCCCTATCCACCGTCCGGCGACACCTGCACCCAGGTCAACGTGGTGGACGCGCATGCGCCCTAAGCTGCGGTAAGAGCGTTCTGTACACAACCAGCCCCCGGGAACGATCCCGGGGGCTTTTTTCTTACATACCGCTGGTAGAGGGATAGGGCTCGGTCAAGTCAGGAGATGGATCCTGCAATCCGGCGACCTTGGAGCGTTTCGCGACGGGAGCAAGGATGCAGGATCCATCTCCTGACCATGCAGCTATTCCTCCGGGTCCACCTGCACCAGGTCGATCTCGGTGTCCTGGAGCAGGCGCTGCATGATCTCGATCTTGTAGGGCTTGATATAGTGAATGCGGTTGATCCCCACGTTGATCAGCACCTTGCCGCAGTGGTAGCAGGGGGAGTGGGTGATGTAGATGTCCGCCCCGCGGATGGCCGTGCCGTTCGACGCGGCCTGGGCGATGGCGTTGATTTCGGCGTGGATCGTGCGGAAGCAGTTCTCCTCCTCGGCGCCGTCGGGGTCCTTGGAGTGGTAGATCAGGCAGCCCACGTCGTCGCAGTGGGGTTGGCCCGAGGGGGAGCCGTTGTACCCGGTGGCAAGGATCGAGCGGTTGCGAACCAGCACCGCGCCCACCGCGGCCCGGGGACAGGTGGACCGTTCGGCCACCTGGCGGGCAATTCTCATGAAGTAGCGCTCCCAGTCCAGACGACCTCGGCTCACGTTGTCATCCCTCCCTCATTTTCCAGCCGGAGAGCCCGTCAACGCAGGCCCCCGGCGGTGTCTGTCCACTGGCTGCCGATCCGCTGGGTCACCTCCAGCAGTTCATCCGGCAGTCCCTTGCCGTATGTCTCCATTGTATCAGTGCCCATTTCCTCAATCCAATCCGCGGCTGCCGCCATCAGGTCGAACTGCGACCGGGTGGAAGCCCGCCGCACCAGGTCCTCATCGGCCGGCCGCTGTTCACGTACCAGGCTGGCCAGGGTGCCGGCCATTCTCCCGGTGAGTGGCACCAGCACCTCCATTCGCCGGTCCTCGAAGCGGAAGTCCCAGCCGAATCCCGCGGTGGAGCGGCGCACCAGCCCGTCGGCCATGGCCTTGCGGAAGATGGGGGTGAACTCGTTGTAGAGCGTCAGCCGCGATCCCACCGAGATGGCCGTGCGCAGGAACGGGGCTTCTCGCTCGATGATCGCCAGGTTTTCCCGCAGCTCATCCAGGCTGCACCAGGGGTGGAGCAGGATCAGGCCGTGACCCCGGTAGCCTTCCACCGCCTGCGGACCGAACTTCTGGTGCAGTTCACGCAATATGCGGCAGGCCTCGATATTCTCCTCCACCGTGGCCCCCTTGTTGAAGATGTCGAGGTGGCGCTGGACAAAGCTCTCGAATCCGAGCTGCATGATCTGCATCTTGCCGCCGATGGACGAGAGACTGGAGATGCAGCGTTCCAGGGATTCCCGGTGACGGACCAGCAGTGCCGGGGTGGTGCGGATATAGAGCCGCTCGGGCGGGATCCCTTCACCGATGGCTTTTTCCACCAGTGGCTCGAGGAAGCGGAAGGGGTTCTCGCTCTGGATGTAGACGTCGTTCGTTTTCCACTCCTCCCGCAGGTGGCGTGCCTGTTCCAGCACCAGGTCCACCGTGTCGTCCACCGGCAGCAGACGGGTTTCCTGGTTGCGGAAGACGCAGAAACTGCAGCCGCGGGAGCCGGTTTCGATCTGACGGGCCAGTGCCTCCCTGGCCCGGGGCAGCAGGCTGGGGTCCTTGAGCACCGGGTGGGGCGGCAGGTTGCCAAACAGCTCGTTCTTCGCCGCGGGCCGGGCATAGTGGCACCCGAACTCGGGAACCACCGCGGGGAGTTTCAGCGAGACTTCCCGGCTGCGGTGGGGGCCGACGTAGGTCCAGCGGAACTCGGGACGGTAGGGGATGATTTCGGCACGCACGTCCCACTGGCCGTCGATGCCGCTGTGATCCACCTTGCCGCCGGGCACCCGGTGGAACAGGCCCGGAACCTGGTCCAGTGTTGCCGAACCGGACAGGGCTTTCACCAGGGCGAGAATCGCCCGCCGTCCCGGCCCGACGATGGCGTATTCCGCCGGGCTGTGCAGAAAGAGGGTCAGCGCATTCACTCCGCCCAGCAGCAGGGGTGTTTCTCCCAGCTCACCCTTGATCCGCCGGACTGCCTGCAGGGGAAAAATCGACTCCAGCGCCACCAGATCTAACCCCTCCTCCCGGGCGATGGACGAGATCCGGTCTGCCTCGGCGATATTCACCAGGTAGGGGTGGACCTCCACTCCGGCCTCCCGCAAATCATTGACAAAGAGGCACATCCCGAGGTGAGGTGGGGTGTCCGGATACAGGAGTTCGCAGGCGAAAAGCCCGATTTTGAGCGGCATCTGGATCTCCGCTGAGCTGCTTGATGACCAGCCGGATGACCGACCGTGGGCGGAGCAGAGTATAGCACATCGGATTCCGGCTGCCGTTGGCGGGATACCCCGGGATGTGGTTGAGACGAAAACTCGACACTTTTCATCGTGATTGAAAAGATAAGTTTTTGTCCTGAAACATCTTCCAGATTTCCCCTGGCCGTTGAAAAAATAAAGTAACTGTTGATTCCGGCTGAGAATTGCCTTGCCCGGTGAGGGGTCGGGAGGATATAATAACCGGACTTATGTGTGTTCAGTATCATGATGATCTGTGGTTTGTGCTGCAGGTGTTCTGTGAGTTGCAGCCATGAGAACGCTTGTCTCCCGAGGATTTCAGCAGTGCCGGGTGGTGGCGTTGGTGTGCCGGTCTGTCCAGCGCATCGGTGTCACTCAGGCACAGCGTCCCCGGTTCGAGGCGAGCACATCACTGCATGGCGTTAGGAGGAGGTGCCAGGGATGAAGGACAGGATCTGTTTGTTGAGCCGGAAGGCCCCCGTGCTGGGAGTCATGCTGGCGGCGGCCTTGCTGGCGTTCGGCCCGCTGGCCGTGGAGTGCCCCGCGGAAACGGGGTTCGGGGCCTCGATCACACCCACCGTGCCGTTGAGCACCCAGGAGCCGGTGGCTCCGTTGCCCACTGCACCGGAATGTGTCTATCCCGTGGACGGATTTGCTTTGGGGCAGGACGTCTGGGTGGCCGTGCCGTCGGTGGCCAACGGTCACGACCTCTCCGGGTCCACGGCCCGGGTCTACATCATGCCCCACCGGGCTCCGGAAGACTGGACCACCGGTTCCCGGCTTCTCGACATCAGCGCCGGGTATGAGATGATCACCATCCAGCCGGGCAAGCCCTTTGAGAACTACCTGATGATCTGGACCAATCCCCAGCGGGTGGGAACCTACGACATCGTGGTGGACTTCGAACCCTACGGCACTTTCCAGCGTGCCTCCGACCTGGTGGATCACGGCGGCAAGACCGGAATCCCGGGATTCGCCATCCTCGGTGCGGGGAGCGTCGACTACCTGATGATCACTCCTGACACGGGGTGGCATGACAAGGTCTGCACGCGGATCTTCGGTGTCGGCCCCTATCCCGGCGGCCTGCCCGAAGGCGTCGAGTATTTCGTGGCCTACGGCTGGAACAACGGCCCCAACGGCAACCCGGAGAGCGGCAGCGGTGACGATATTGCTCTCGGCCCGGTGAGCGCCGACTGGTCGATCAACCTGGCCGAGGATGTGGCCCGGATCAACGAGTTGAACGGGGTGTATATCACCGGTGAGCATACCGGCTCCGGCGACGTGATGGCCGCCTATTCCGGCGCCACCTCGGACAGCGTCCCCATTAACACCACCGCGCCCACGTGGGTCAGGGACTGAAGACAGCATGACAGAAACGGGTGGCAGCGAAAAAATATTGACCCTGCGGGAGGTTCACGTCTTCCGCGAGCGGGAGCGTGACTTTCTGCTCTCGGTGCCCAATTGCGCTTTCTGGAACGTGGACGCCCCGGCGGCGGCCATGGTTCGCCAGCTCTCACGGGAAATGAAGAAGTCCGACGGCTGGACCCGCAGTGCGATCCAGGACCGCTTCGGCGAGGAATACGGCCGTGAGGAGGTTGGCGAGATCGTGGACGAACTGGCCGGTGTGGGCCTGTTCTACGAGAAGGGTGACGGCACCACCGCCCCCGAGGCGGCCATTGACCGCTTCCCCCGTTCGTCGCTGCAGATCGGTTCCCTGACCTGCAACGTCTCCCACGACTGCAACCTCAGCTGCTCCTATTGCTATGGCGACGGCGGCTCCTATGGCGGCAAAGCCGAGTTGATGACCGAGGAGATGGGGCTGCGCTACGTCGAGATGCTCTTTGCCAATTCCGGCCAGCTGGACAAGGTCCACATGACCTTTTTTGGCGGTGAGCCGTTGATGAACATGCCGGTCGTCCGTGCGGCGGTGGCGCGTGGTGAGGAACTGTCGAAGGAGACGGGCAAGAAGATCAACTTCAGCCTGACCACCAACGGCACCCTGGTCACCCCGGAGATCGCCGCGTTCCTCGATGAGCACCGTATCGGCGTCTCGCTGAGCCTGGACGGCCCGCCGGAGATCAACGATGCGGTCCGGGTGTTCAAGGACAGTGACGAGAGCACCCACGAGGCGGTTCGCAAGGTCATGTCGATGTTTAAGAAGGGACGGCCGCTGGGCACCCGGGTCACCATGACCCGCAAGTCCCTCGATGTCACCGGTGCGGTGGACCACCTGCTGAAGATGGGCTTTTTCGAGGTCGGTGTCACCCCGGTGAATTGCGGCGACCCCGAGCTGGATTTCGACAAGGACGACCTCGAGCGGTTTCACGAAGGGTGTTGCGCCATCGGTGATCTGTATCTCGAACGGGCGATTGCCGGTGGTTACTACGGCTTTTCCAATCTCTCCAATGTGCTGCGCCAGCTGCACACCGGCGAGGACAAGGCCTACCCCTGCGGAGCCGGCATCCAGCTCTACGCCGGCGACCCTTCGGGCGATCTCTACATGTGCCACCGTCTGGTGGGTAACGACAAATACCGCGTGGGCGACGTGGACAAGGGTATCGACCACGATCGGCAGGGTGATTTCCTGCGCCTGGTCAACCTGGAAAACAAGGAGGGCTGCAGCGGCTGCTGGGCCCGTTACATTTGCAGCGGCGGCTGCTACTACATCTCGGAACTGCACTACGGGGACCCGTCCCGTACTCACCACCTCTACTGCAGGTTCCTGCGCAAGTGGTACGAGTACAGCATCGGGCTCTACGCCGAGATCATGGAGCGCTGCCCGGAGTTTATCACCAAGGTTCTCGACCCTCGCATCGTTTGCTGAGAGCGGTGCCGGGTCTCGACAGATCAGTTGTTCAGCTGCTCGCGGTGGGAGAGCCGGGAGCGGCACTGAACGGGAGGACGATATGAAGCACCTCAAACCAATGAATCGCAGGGCCCGGCAGGTCTCGGGCCTGGATGCGCCGGACGTCTACGGCTACGCCTGCACCGACTGCTGCAACGCCTGGGCCCCGGGCTGGGAAACCGGGCAGTCGGGCAGTGTGGACCCCTGCCCCTGGGCCAGTGACCTCTATCTCTGCTGGGTGACTTGTTACTGGACAGGCCAGGTGGCGGATGACTATTGGGAACCCAACTGGCTCGACGCCTGCGGCCAGCTTGCAGAAGACTGGTATCGCATCTGCGTCGTGCCCGATAACTAGGGATCAGCAGCTGTTTTGGAGGTCGCACCGGGACGGCCGGTTCACCAGCGACCCCTTATTCCGGGAGGACATCATGCTTATTTTGAGAAACTGGAATCGATCCCTGGCGGTTGTCGCGGGTATCATGGCACTGCTTTTCTTCTGCCTGCTGGCCGGTCCCGTGGCCCATGCCGGCAGCAATTACGTTCTCACCGCTTCCAACGACCTGCTGGTGGTGGACGCCGACCAGCAGCGGCTGGCCGGTGAAGTGCCCCTGGGCCGTTTTGTCAAGGATATCGCCGTGGCCCCCGGCGGCCGATTCGCCTACGTGGCGCACAGCGGCGGCGTGGAAGTGGTCGACCTGGGCAGCTTGCAGGTGGTGGCCCACCCGGTGACCATGCCGGCCCGCTTCCTCCGCCTCTCCGCCGACGGCTCGATGCTCTACGCCCTGACCTACGGTAGCAAGAAGATGCGTGCCTCGGGCGAGGTGCCCGAGGGCTACTTCCTCCAGCTGGTCGACCTCACCGGCAAGCAGCCCCGGGCGGTCCAGACCATGGAGCTGGGCGACGGCGCCTTCGACTTCATCGTCTCTCCGTCCACCGGCACCATCCACGTGCTCAATCTCTCGTCCAGGACCCTGGCCCAGCGGGCGTTGACCGACGGGACGCTGATGAAGTCGGTTTCCATTCCGGGAAGCACTCCGGCCACCGCCCGTGCCGGTGAGCAGGGGGTTCTCTTCCGTCTCACCACTTCGGCGGACGGCAGCAAGATCTTCATCCCCGAGATGCGCGAGGAATGCGGCCTGTGGGAGATCGATGCGTCCAGCGGTGCCACCCGCTGGGTGTCCCTCGGTTTCGAGGCCTATCCCCGGGCGATGGTGGTGTCACCTGACGGCGCCAACCTTTACGTTTCCTCGGTGAAGGGGATCTTCACCGTGGATCTGAAAACCCTGACCGTGACCCGCTATGCCGGGTGCGAGGAGGTTCATCAGGGTATCGGTGTGAGCAGCGACGGGACCCAGCTCTACAGCACCATCCCCGATCTCGAGGGTGGCGGCGCGCTGGATATTTTCGACACGACGACCCTGGAGCGTGTGGCCCGCGTGCTGATTCCCGGGCATTCTCCCTTCGTGGTGGCGTCGGCCAAGTAAGAGCCGGCCTTCTTCTCCCGGCCCGCCCGGTCCCCGGCCCCCGCCGAGGGGGCGGGCGGTGTTGCTGCGTGGAGATCTGATGAACGCCATGACCGGCATGCCCGGCCGATGTCCGGCAGTCCTCTGCCTGCTGATCCTGATCCTCGCCCTGACCGGTCCGACCTGGGCCGGTGACGAGGGTGCACCGGTGATCACCAGCGTCGATCCCGGGACGGCTCCGCCCACCCGGGTCATCGTCGGCGGGTGGTACGACCTTTTTGTGGTCAACGTCGAGACCGGCCTCGTTGAATCGGTGGTCAATATCGACGAGACGGCCAATGACATCGCCGTCACCGCCGATGGCCGGCTGGCCCTGGCTGCCACCGACGTCGGACTGGTCCGGGTCGACCTGGCCTCCGGCAAGCGGGCAGGGTTGGACGACTGGGGCATCCTCTGCTCGGTGGAGCTGTCAGAGGACGACGCGATCCTGGCCGCACTGACCTGTCCCGGCCACACTCCGTTCCGTAAGTCGCGGCACACCATCCGCCTCGAGGACCTGCCCGGAAAACGGTCCCTCGGCTCCCTGGAATTCAGCACCAATGCCCACGACATCTTCCTCTCTCCCGACGGCAGCCTGCTGTTCGCTTCGAACAAGATCGGGCGCAACATCGGTTGGGCGTCAACGGAAGATCCGGCCCGGGCCACACTGGAGGTGCTGCGGCTGGGCGATGACGGCGAAGATCTGCGCCGGATGACCCGGGTGGCCACCCTGGTGCCGCTGGTATCAGCCGACGGCCGCCGGCAACTGGTGGGTGTGGAGACGCCGGGGGAGGACACGCCGATGATTTTCTGGCTGGCCACTTTTCCCCGGCACGGTGCCGCGGGCCAGCCGCGGGTGGAACGGCTGGGCACTTCGCGCACCGGAAGCGCCCAGGGTGCGGCGGTGAGCCCCGATGGGCGGACGGTGTTTGTCAATTGCCGCAGCCACCTGTTGGTCTACGACATTGTCGGTCGCAAGGAGACCGCCTGGGTGGAACTGCCCAATGAGCACCGCTGGCTCACTCTCGACCACGACGGCCGGCGGGTATTCCTCACCTGCACCCCGGAAGAGGGTGAGGGGTACTTGACCGAAGTCTCGCTGGACGGGGCGGAGTGGCGGGTTTCCCGGCGGATCGCCATGCCCGATTCGGTGAATGTGATCACCACTTTACCGGCGGGTCGGTGATCCGATGGAGTGGGTGCTGTTCATCGCTCCATCTGCACTGGAAGGCGCTGTCGAGCGGCTGGCCGGAGGTGGTTTTCCCGGCGAGGACGTCTGGCGGGTGACGCCGGCGGCCGGCACGCCGGAGGAGTGGTTCGGGGACGCGGCCGCGGCCCATGGCGGCGGCGAGTTCAGTCGGATCTACTGGGGCAGCGAGTTTTGCGAAACGCTGATTCCCGGCGCGGCGGCCACCGCCCGACTGGCCGGCCAGGCCCGGGAAAAGGGCCTGGACTGGACGCTGGTGACGCCCTACGTCACCGACACCGGTCTGGCCCGGATCAGCCGGCTGCTGGAGAAACTGCCCCGGGACCTCCACCCGGACGAGGTGGTGGTCAATGACTGGGGTGTGCTGCGCCGCCTGCGGCGGGAGCAGGAGCACCTCCGGCCGGTGCTGGGCCGGCTGATGAACAAGATGATCCGTGATCCGCGGGTGGCGTCGACATTCGACGATCCGCGGGCTCCGCGGGAGGCGGTGGACGCCCTGCGGGGGTTCAGCATCTCCGCCGGCAGTTACCGGGAATTTCTGGACCGGAAGAAAGTTGGTCGTGTGGAAGTGGACAACCCGCTCCAGGGGCTGGCGGTTGATTTCGCAGCCCAGGACATACCGGCGAGCATCTACCTGCCCTTCGGGTATGTGACCACCGGGCGGATTTGCCTTCCCGGGTCCCTCGGGCTGCCGCCGGGGGGAAAGTTTTCGCACCTGGGCCATTGCGGCCGGGAATGCGGGGGGACTGTTCTGGAACTGAAAAACACGAAGTCACCCTTCGAGGCGGACCGGGACCTGACGCTCTACCAGCGGGGGAACACCATCTTCTACTTCCAGCCGCCGCGGCAGACGGCGGCGGGGCTGGAAGCGGCCGCCGGTTGCGGAGTGGACCGGATCGTGTGGCAGCCGGAGCTGCCCTTTTAACGGACGATAGGATTACCACGTGAAGATCACCGCGCCATTGTCCAGATTGGACGAAGTGGAGATGCTTGTCGGTTCCGGCGCCGATGAACTCTACTGCGGTCTGGTGCCCGAGCGCTGGATGAAGCGCTTTACCCGGGCGCTGTGGCTCAATCGCCGTGACCCGCGGTCAGCCAACTTCACCAGTGAGGACGACCTGTCCCGGGCGGTGGAACTGGCCCACGGCAAGGGTGCCAAGGTTTTCCTGACCCTCAACGCGCCGTTTTTCACTGCGGACCAGCAGGAACTGGTGCTGGAACTGGCCGACTGGGCGGCGCGGGAGGCGGGGCTGGACGCGCTGATCGTCGCCGACCTCGGACTGCTGGCCGCCCTGGCCGGGCGTCTGCCCGAAGGCACCGGGTTGCACACCAGCACCGTGGGCAATGCCAGCAACCGCGAGGCGGTGGAGCACTGGGCCGATCTCGGGGTGGAGCGGGTGATCCTGCCCCGCCATCTGAGCATCGAGGAGATCGGTGTCCTGGTCCAGGCAGTGGGGCACCGGGTGGAACTGGAAGCTTTCGTGCTCAACGACACCTGCATTTACGAGGAGGGCTTCTGCCACACCATGCACGGAGTGGACCGCCTGGGAGCGTTCTGTGTCACCCCCTGGGAATACGAGATTCACGGAGCGGGTGGGGCCGAGCTCAGCGCTGGCGAGCGGCAGGCCTGGGACGGACACCTGGCGGACTACGAAAAATGGCTGTGGTACTGCAATAGCTGTGGCTGCACCATGTCCGAGAAGGGGCTGCCCCTCGGGCCCTGCGGGCTCTGCGCGATCAAGGCCCTCGACGAGGCCGGCGTGACCTCGGTGAAGATCGTGGGACGCGAGGCCTCGGGAATGCGCAAACTGCGCAGCGTGCAGCTGGTCAAGCGGGTCCTGGAACGGGTGGATGCCGGCGCTGACGAGGCGGAAGCCGCAGAGTGGGCCCGCGAGATCCGGGATGCCGAGGAGCACTGCCGGGCGCGCTACATGTGTTACTACCGGGAATGCGCTCCGGACGAGGGGGATGTGGCGGTGGGGCCGGTGGCCGGCAGCGGCACGGGGGAGGAACGATGAACCTGGCAGCAGCAGGGGAACGGGGCACTGCAGGGGCCGGCCCGACCCGTGTCAGCCGCATCGTTTCCTTCATCCGCCCTTACTGGGGGCGGATCGGCCTCCTGATCGTGATCATGGTCCTCTCCGCCGGTGTGGCCAACATCTACCCCTTCTTCGTCAAGTATCTGGTGGACGAGGTTTTTATCCAGCAGAACCTCCACTGGCTGCAATATATTGTCGGCGGGCTGGCCCTGCTGGCACTGTTCCAGTTCGGCATCACCTTTCTCAACAGCTATCTCTACACCTGGCTCACCGCCCGGATCCTCCTCGACATGAGGCTCCACCTTTACGACCACATCCACCGCCTCTCGATGAAGTTTTTCAAGGAGACCAGGGTGGGGGACATCATCTCCCGGCTGAACAGCGACATGGCCCAGGTGCAGTCCATCGCCATGGAATCGCTGATGACCTTCCTCGGCACAGTGATGACCATCACCGTGGTTTCGGTGATCATGGTCTTCTTCAGCTGGAAGCTGTTTCTGATCAGCTGCGTGGGGGTTCCCGGGATTATCCTGCTGCTCCGCTGGTTCCAGCCCCGGCTGCACCGCCTGGCGCGGATGATCCGCGACCAGAACGCCGAAATCACCAGCTTCGTCCTCGAGGCCTTCCGCGGTTCCAAGACGGTGAAGGTCACCGGTTCGCGGCACAGCGAGACACGCCGCTTCCTCCGCGAGAACAAGGGGCTGATCAACAAGGTGATCCGTTTTCAGATCATGTCCGGGTTCTCCTCCGGGCTCAGTGCGTTGATGATCACCGCCAGCTCGGCGGCGGTGCTCTGGTTCGGCGGGCGGATGATGATTGCCGGCCAGATGAGTGCGGGCGAGTTGATGGCCTTCGAACTGTTCCAGATCAGGCTGTTCGGCCCGGTGCGCTCCCTGGTTTCCCTGTTCCTCAAGCTGCAGAAAGCGCGGGCCTCCATCGACCGGGTCTTCGAGTTTCTCGACATCGTGCCCGAGGACGGTGACCGGCCGGGCGCGGTGCGGCTCAGCGAGGTGCGCGGCGAGGTGGCCTTCGAGGGGGTGAGTTTCGGCTATGAGCCGGACAAACCGGTGCTCAGCAAGGTCAGTTTCCGCGTGGCGCCCGGGTCGAGCCTGGCCATCGTCGGGCCCAGCGGCGTGGGTAAGACCACCGTGGCCGATCTGCTCTTCCGGCTCTACCGGCCGGACAGCGGGCGGATCACCGTGGACGGGCACGACCTGCAGGGAGTGAAACTGCGCACCCTGCTGCGCAGCATGGCCCTGGTGCCGCAGGATTCCTACCTGTTCAATGGCACGGTGGGCGAGAACATCCGCTACGGCGCCCCGGCCTGCGGGGAGGATGAGGTACGCCGGGCCGCGGAACTGGCCAACATCGACGAGTTCATCCAGCGACTGCCCCGGGGCTATGACACGATGCTGGGCGAGCGGGGACTCCGCTTTTCCGGTGGGCAGGCCCAGCGGGTGGCCCTGGCCCGGGCCTTCCTGCGCCGGCCGAAAATTCTGGTGCTCGACGAGGCCACCGCAGCCCTGGACTGGTTTGCGGACCAGCAGGTCCACCGGGCCCTGCAGGAACTGATGAGCGGACGGACCACCATCCTGATCACGCACAAGATGTTCATGGTCCAGGAAATGGACAATATTCTGGTGCTCGATGGGAGCAGAGTGGTTCAGGAGGGGCGCCACGAACGATTGATGGGCGAGGAGGGGCTTTACCGGGAGCTTTACCGCCAGGTGCAGGGTGAAGCGGACCGGATGGTGGAACTCTCCACCGCCGGTCCACCACACGGAGAAAAGCGGTGATCGCCGGGGCGGGTTCCGTGGCCGGGGAATTCACCGGCCGCGGTGTGACCGTGGCGTTGGTGGATTCGGGCATCAACCCCGGCCACCCCCACGTGGGGGGGCGCCTGGAACGGTCGGTGACCGTGCTGGACGGCCAGGGCGGACGGCAACTGGTTGTCGACGACCTGAAGGGGGATGTATCGGGACACGGAACGGCCTGCGCCGGGGTCATTGTCCAGGGGGCGCCGGATGTCCGGCTCCATTCGCTGCGGGTCCTGGACCAGCAGCTGCAGACCACGCACCGCCTGGTGGCCGAGGCGATCCGCTGGTGCACGAGAGAAGGAATGGACGTGATCAACCTCAGTCTGGGTACCACTCGCGCCGAGGCGCTGGAAGTGCTGGAGGCGGCTTGTCGCGAAGCGGCGGAGGCGGGCTGTCTTCTGGTGGCGGCCGCCGGCCCGGAGCGTGAACGCAGCTACCCGGCCGGCTTCAGCGAGCTGGTGCTGGGCGTTGACGAGGATCCGGAGTGCAGTGAGTGGCAGTGCCGTGTGAGGTCCGGGACGCCGATTCCGGTCACGGCCTGCGGCCGGCCGCGGGATGTGGAGCGGACCGACCTGCAACGGAATTTCCGCGGATCCAGTTTTGCCGCTGCCCGGGTCAGTGCCATGGCGGCGCGACTGCGGCAGGAGCATCCGGGGTTGGACAGCGGCGGGTTGCTCGGGGCGCTGAAGGCCGGCGCCGAGGGCAAGGACCTGTCATCGCGAGGAGCGTAGCGACGAAGCAATGACAAAGAGGACGAGAGGAAGGAAAATTGAGGAGATGATTCGCTGCCGGTGGTCATGCCGGTGACGGTTGATTTCATACCGACTGACAGTTTGTTTTTGGTAACGACGGATTTGGTTTTTATGTTTAACAGAGGGGAAGGAGGCCTGACATGAGGCGAATGGCAACTGTAGGCGGGTTGGCGATGGTGCTGGCCGCAATGCTCATCTGTTTGCCGGTGACGGCGGACGAGATCGAGTTCGGAGAACGTACCGTGGACGCCAATCTGGACGGACCCCGCCATGCACAGGTGGCCGACATGGATGGTGACGGGGACAACGACGTGGTGGCCTGCGGCTACGAGGATGGGGACATCTACTGGTACGAGAACAGCGGGCTGGGCTCGTTCACCCGCCACCCGGTGGTCCAGGACAATTTTTACGGCGTGAATCACCTGGTGGTGGCCGATCTGGACGGCGACAGCGACATGGATATCATCGCCGTCTCCTTCTTCCAGGACGTGCTGGCCTGGTGGGCCAACGACGGCGACGAGAACTTCTCCCGGACCAACATCGCCACCGGGTTTGTCGATGCCAGTTGCTGCACGGTCATCGACCTGGACGACGACGGCGACATGGATATCCTCGCTTCCGCTTTCTACCAGGACAAGATCTCCTGGTTCGAAAACAACGGCAGCGAGAGCTTCACCATGAACAACACTTTCACCGCCGGTCTCGACGGGGCCCAGTGGGTCTGGGCCGGTGACCTGGACGGCGACGGTGACCAGGATGTGGCCGGCCTTTCCTACCACGACGGAAACGTGATCTGGTGGGAGAACAATGGCAGCGAAAGCTTCACCTCGAACCAGTTGTCGGGCAACCACGAGGGAGCCACCTCCATTGATGGCGTGGACCTGGACGACGACGGCGACATGGACTTCGTCAGCACCGCCCTGGAAGACAACCGCCTGACCTGGTGGGAGAACGACGGGGCGGAGAACTTCAGCCAGGTCAACATCGACAACAACCTGACCGGTGCGATTCACGCCACGGTGGCCGACCTGGACAACGATGGCGACAAGGACATCACCGCCACCGCCTTCAACGGCACGCAGATGTTCTGGTACGACAACAACGGCGCCGAATCGTTCACCCGGCGGGTGGTCACCGAAAACGCGGCGCGGCCCTTTGGCACGGCCGCCGGCGATCTCGACGGTGACGCCGATGTCGACCTGGTGCTCTGTGACTTCGCAGGCGACGAGGTGCTCTGGTTCGAAAGCGGCGGCGGCACTGGCGGATCTTTCTTCATCGCTGCCGGACCGGGACCCGGACCGGCCAACGACCCGCGGGTCAAGGGTTTCTTCGCCAACGGCAGCGACAACGGCATCACCGACTTCCTGGCCTATGGCGCCACCGGGTACGGCGTGAACGTGACCTGCGGCGACATGGATGGTGACGGCAACGACGAGATCGTCACCGGACCGGGGCCGGGCGCGGTGTACGGGCCCCATATCCGGGCGTTCGAGTGGGACGGCACGCCGGTGAGCGGTGTCAACTTCACGGCATACGGCACGCTGAAATATGGCGCCAACGTTGCCTGCGGCGACGTGGACGGTGACGGTGTGGATGAGATCATCACCGGTGCCGGGCCCGGTGCGGTCTTCGGACCCCACGTCAGGGGCTGGAACGTGGACGGCGGAACAGCCAGCGCCATCAGCGCCATCAGCTACTTCGGCTACGGCACCCTGAAGTGGGGTATCAACGTGACCTGTGGCGATATCGACGGTGACGGCATCGACGAAATCATCACCGGTGCCGGCCCCAGTGTGGCCTTCGGCCCCCACGTGCGTGGCTGGAACTACGACGGCGGATCGCTCACGGCCATGAACCGGGTCAGCTTCTTCGCCTACAACACCCTGAAGTGGGGGGTCAACGTGTCCACGGGCGACATCGACGGTGACGGCTACGATGAGATCATCAGCGGCGCCGGGCCCGGCGAAGCCTCCGCCCCCCATGTCCGGGCATTCAACTACGACAACTCCAGCATCACGGCCATTTCCGGGGTCAGTTTCATGGCCTACGAAACCGACTGGAAATACGGTGTGAATATTTCGGGTACGGATCTTGACCTGGACGGCTACGACGAGATTCTCACCGGCCCGGGTCCCGGTGCAACGCAACCCGCACTGGTCCGCGGATGGAACTATGACGGGATGACGCTGGAGCAACTCACCGGCACAGAGTTCTTTGCATTTGACGAGGCGTCGTATTTCTACGGCGTGACCGTGGCCGGCGGGGTTCCCCAGTAGGGTCTCCGGACGGATACCTTCCGGCGGCGCCCAGCGGGGTGCCGCCGGTTGAACATGTCAGCCTCACGGGGGCGGGCCGACCGGATTCTCTCCGGCCGGTTCGCTCCCTCCCTCTGTGTCGCCGAAGAGGTTCTGCATCTCCTGGATCGCCGTCAGGCTCTGGCCTCTGGCGAAATATCCCAGGCGACTGCGGACCAGCAGTTCCTGTTCCCCACCGGCATTCACTTCAACACCCCGCCACAAACCATCCTTCTCCGCCTGGCTGGAGATGTAGCCCAGGTAATACTGGTGGCGCTGCTCCTCCTCCATGCTGATCAGTGCATCCCGGATGTTCTCGGCGCGGAAACTCACGTCAAAGGGAAAATAGCGGCCGCCGGAGGCCAGGGTCAGGGTATCGAGCAGCGACTCGCTGAACCGCCGCTCCATGAACTGGTTTCGCGCCTCGGCCCGCTTGAGGTCCTTGCTGCGGTAGAACCCGCCGAGGCCGATCAGACGCATGGCCTTTTCCCAGTTGGACGGGTCGCGGGTCAGGTGGTAGAACTGGTTATCGGTGAGCGGGGGAGTGGTGTTGATACCGATGGCGTAAAGGGTGATGCCGCTGCGCTGGAGTTGGTCGGCCAGTCCGCGATTGCTGATCGCCGCGGTGACGTCCTTACCGTCGGAGAGCAGCACCAGCACTTTGCGGTCACCTTGCAGTTGCTCCAGTTCGGCGGCGCAGGCCGAGATCGCCTCCATCATCCGGTCGGCGCGCTTGCTGGAGAAGGCATCGGGGGAAGGCAGTGACTTGACCGCGCTGGCCAGCAGTCCACGCTGGCTGGTCAGTTCCTGCTGAACCACCGTCTTTACCCGGTAGCCGGCGATGAAGGCCCGGTCATCCCGCGGGAAGTGCTCGGAGAGGTATTTCACGGCTCCGTCCTTCAACTTCTGCAGGGCCTGGGGCGGGTCGATGCCCAGGTCGAACAGAAAGGCCACCGCCATGTTCTGCCGCTGTTTCTGCTCGAAATGGCTGATCTCCTGTTCGATGCCGTCTTCCAGCAGTCGAAAATCGTCCCGGTCCAGGCCGGCAGCGTATTCACCGGTCTGCGGATCCACGACGGTGACATACATCTGCTGCAGTTCCACCTCCAGCGAAATGAAATTCTCCGGCCGGACCAGCGTCAACCGGTCCTCACCCCATTTTTCACCGGGGTAGTGGGCGCGCACCGCCACTTGGTAGTTGTCGGCGGAGGGGTAGGCCCGCCACAGGCAGCGGTAGGGCGGAGCGAGGTCACGGAGCAGGTGCTCGCCGTCAACGTAGAAATCGATCCAGTCGGCCTCCTCCCCGTTGGGTCCGAGGGTCGGCACCGCCTCGAGGTGCTTGACGGCGAAGATGTTCTCCTGGGCGGTGGGCGTGGTGATCACCACCTCCCGCTCCGTGTCCGATACGCCGGCGCCGGCGGCCAGCCCCCGGCCCTCCAGCCGGGTGAGCAGCCGCACCGGGGTGGTCTCACCGCTGTCGGCGTTCACCAGCGCCGTATCCAGTTCGGTGATGGCCAGACTGGCGCCGAGGAGGCAGGTCTGGTAGACGCCGGGGAGGATCACCTCCACCTCCACCTCATACTCGCCGGCTGACAAGACATCCGCTGGTACGGTGAGCGAGACTTTCCATTCCCGTTCAGCGGCGTCCATCGGCCGGGCCAGTTCGTCCAGCTCGCTGCCCGGCAGGGTGAGGACCGTCTTCCCCGATCGCTTGAAACGATAGGTGGTGAGAAACGGCCGCTCGGTCAGTTCGCGGAACGATGCTTCCACCCGGCGTGGGTCGGCGAGGCGGTTCGATCCTCCCTCCCGCACGGCAACCGCGGGCAGGTAGACGTGGTAGAGCAAGGTCGGACCGGCCGATGGCAGCAGGGGGACTGTGCCGTACGGCGGCAGGGGGGTCAGCTGCTGCCCGCGGTTGCAGAAGGGGGGCGGCATGGGGCGCCGGGTCAAGGGATAGGGTTCGAGACCGTTCCCCAGCAGCAGGCTGCTGGCGGCCAGCTGGTCGAGGCCCAGGTCGGGCACCCTGAAACTGATCCTGTGCCACCCCTGCTTCGACGTGGCCCGATCCGAGGCGATGAGGTAGAGCTGGTAGTCCCCCGGTGCCAGATCAAAGACCCGCCGCAGGGACCACGGTTCGTCCGCCGGGCTCACCGTCTCGCTCAGCACCATGGTCTGATCCGGGCCGATACGAAGTGCCCTGATGTGGAAGCGGTCCGCCACGTCCCCGTCCGGCCCCACAACCAGACCGCGGAGCCTGAGATTTTCAGCGCCCTGGTTCTTTTTCACCCGGAACGCGGCATGACCCTGACCCCGAACCACATAGAGGCCGCAGTTGAGCCAGACCGTGCTCTTTCCCTGCTCGCCGCGGAAAAATGAAATCTGCGGCCGGATCTGAACGTCCATGTTCACTGGTCCCATGCCATACCGCAAATACTCTCTGACAGAGGCCACCAGTTCAATCTCGTCCACCATATCCATGGGCCGGCCGTCCAAAGGCCTGCCGCCGGGTTGGTAGAATATATCGGGCCAGAGAATGGTCTTGCGCCGGAGTTCCGGCACGATATTGCCGAAAAACCGGGCCTCGTCCACGAGCTCGGGCACTCCGTCGCCATTCTTGTCCTCGAAACTGAGGTTCAGCGACTCGGCCAGGGGCAAAAGAACGCTGCTTTTACTGTAGATCCATTCAAAATTCGTGGCGAACCGCGCCGAGGCCAGGGTTTCCGCGTTGGCCCCCGGCTTGAAGGTGTCCCGCAGGCCCCCGTCGGGCTGGCCCAGCAGCGTGTAGATCCGTCCCATGTCGGTCAGGTCACCGGGCACCGCCATCCGGTCTGCACCTTCCTCGTCACCGGCTGTTTTGGCAAGGCGGCAGCTGAACAACTCGCGAGCTCGCTGTTTTCTCCCGAGATAGGCGTATTTGAATTCGTTGTGCACCGTATCCGGGGTGGGATCCCGGCGGGCCCAGAACACTCCCCGGAAATAGCCGCGGTCATCGGGGCTGTACAGGGACTGGTAGAGACGCCATTCCTCGGGAAGGGGAAGGTCGGCGGCCACTTCCTGCAGCCAACTGCCGGTGACCAGTTCGAAACCGGTTTCAAAATTCTCGAAATCAAGCTCGGTTGCCGCCGGGGATACACTACCGGTGGGTGAGGAGAACAAGATGACAAGAACGAAAGCAAGCAGGAATGTGCTATTTGGGGACCACGGGGTGACGGATTTCATTCACATATCCTGGAAATACCCGGTGGCAGGAGCCCGACAGGGTGAGGTTGACAGAATTTGGGATCCTCGAGGTTGTAACTGCAGTGATCACGTCAGATTATACCATAGGGCCGGGTAGGCCCCCTGTATCGGGCGTAGCCGGTGGCGCCATGGAAAAATGACAATATTTCCTTATGAGGATATTGGCAAATTGGCCGATTTTGCTTAAATTCTACTAACAAGTTGTACACGGAATAGGTGCAGTTGTTCCTCTCACTGCCGCAAAAGTCTCGGATTTCAGTATTGTTTCCACAGGTGAAAAGTACATTAAGGTTGAGATGTGTTTGCGGATATGGCTGTCCGTCAACCATTTCTTGAGGTTCGGTTCACTACAATCAAGGGGAAATCTGATGAAAAAGCTGGCTGTTCTTCTGGTTCTCGGGTTCCTTATGGCGGGCGCGAGTGCCATGGCCCAGGAATATGATCTGCAACTGATAGTCTTCAACATGCCGCAGGACACGGTCCAGATCGGCGAGCGGGCAGTCCTGAGTTCGGTGATCTTCAATCCCGCCCCCTACAGCTCGGGAATCTTCCTCTCCGGCATCGGCTACATGACCATCGACACTCCCTGGGGTTCCACCATCACCCGTGGCCCGATCCCGATCAACAATGTCACCCCGGCCACCTCCCGCCGTGGGAACTGGGGTATCCCGCTAGGCCCGTTGACCCCCACCGGTGTATACACCGTCACCGGCTGGATCGAGATGGATGGTGAGATCGTGGACATCAAGTACGAGAGCATCGAAGTGCTGCCGTAGCCCTTGCTCCAGCGAGGGAAGAGGAAGCCCCGACGGCCCTGTTGGCTTCGGGGCTTCCGTCGTGTACGGCGCGATTTCGGCAGGGGTTTATTCCGATTCCAGGATACGGATCGAACCATTCAGCGTTTCCAATACGACGTCCGGCCCGCCGCCGCCGATGGACTCGGCAGCGGAGGCCCCGACGATCTCCCGCTCCAGCGGGAGGTGGAAATCGCTGCGGATGGACCCGTTGAGTGTGCTGGCGGTGATGTCGGCACCGACGCCGGAGGGCAGCCGGATGGTCACCGAGCCGTTGATGCTGCTCAATCTCGCCAGCCACGTGCCCGCGGCACTGCTGTCGAAGACCGGGACAAAGCTCAACTCCACCTGGCCGTTGACCGTTTCGGCCTGCACCGGGCAGGCCGCTTCGGTGATCATGATCGAGCCGTTGACCGTATCGCTGTTCACCTGACCCGCCGGACCGACAATTTCCAGGGAGCCGTTCACGCTGGCCAGCCGCATGATGGCCTGCCGCGGGACCTTGATCCGGTAGTCCACCCGGGAGACCGGTCGTTCACCAAAGAAGAACGAGAACATCCCCCGGCCTTCCTCGTCCGGCCTCTCGGTTTCCACCGTTATCTTTTCCGGCGAGTGCCGGGTGATGGTGACCCGGACTTTTTTGAGCCAGTCCCGGGCATCCTGCTCGTTGGCGGCGGTGACCACCGTGCGGCAGTCGAGGACCACCTTCGGGCTGTCCCAGGCATGGACGGTGATGGAGCCGTTTTGATTGCTCACCGCCAGCTTGCCGCTCGTGGTGAGGGGCAGTTCGCGGGTGAATGTCTCCTCCACCTCGGCGGCCCCGGTGTTGAGGGCGTAAAACGAGACGATCACCACCATGGCGAGGAGGGGAATCCGCAGGTGCCGCTGTGCGCTGAATAGTCTGGTGTATTTCATAATTATCCCTTCCGCAGTAGTACTCACTCATTTAATAACGTTGGCGGCCGGGAAGGGTTCGGGTGATTTTTCCGCTTCAGGTGGTGCTGCGGCGGAGATAGGTCAGGATCATCACCAGGCCGGTGGCCACCACGAACAACGGCCAGAGGCGGACCATGGTTTCGAGGTGGATCAGGTTGAAGTTGTGCAGCAGGAAGGCGAACCCGATCAGGATCAGGCTGATGCCCCAGATCGGTGACTCGGCCACCGGCGTGCCGGCAGGGCCGGCGACCGGTTCTGCGGGCTGTTCAGGCTGTTCGCTGCTGGTGGTTCCGGTGAGCATGGGGACCAGGGCCGTGGAGCTTTCGGCATCCTGCCACCCCCGTGCCGTCTTGTAGGCGTCATAGATCTGATAGAAGTAGATAAAGGCCGCGATAACGCCGAACAGCCCCTCCATGGGGTGTGATTTCTGGGCCAGGATGATGCAGCTGATGAAGAGCAGGAGAAAGGTCAGTGCCTTGGCGAACTGGTTGTTGTAAATCTGGCCGGTGAAGGGAATGAAGATCGAGAGCAGGGCCGCCGTGCCGGGGCGTTTCCCTTTGCCCGGCGCTGGTGCCGCTGATTCCTGATTCGGGGGCCGGTAATACTCGCTTTTCGGCAGTTCGATTTTGGGAATGTCGCCGGCGGCGGCTTTGTCCCCGTCCGCGCCTTCCTTCTCCGCCAGACAGCTGTCGCAGTAGAAGACCCGGTCCCGTTCCTGGGTGCAGGTGTCACAGAGCGGGTGACCGCACATGGCGCAGGCGCCGATCGCTTCTTCTTCTGCGTGGTAGTGGCAGCGCATATTTCCTTCACCCCCGGGCGCCCGGACCGGATTCAGGCTCCGATCAGGCCCAACGCCCTGATAATTTCGGTGACCAGAATTGCGGAGCGGTTTCCTTCTGCGACGTCGGCATCGCGAACCACATCCATCCTGGATTCAACTTCACGTTTCAGATCATGGAGACCCTCACCCCAGTCCAGGGCCAGTTCCCGTGCCCTGGTGCTCTGGTCGTCGATCAACCGTTGACAGCCATGGATCGAATCCTGGAAGTCGGGGTTGAACCAGGTGAGGTTGGCGGTGATGAACACCGCCAGGATCACGGCGGCCGCCGCATTGGAGAAGAGCCAGTGTCCGCCGGCCCTCCCTCCGTTGCCGCGGGCCTGCTCCCCGACTCCGGCGGCCGCCCGCTCCAGTTGCGGGATGGCGGCAAGCTGCCGTTGGAGACCGTCCGGCATGGCCGGTTCAGGAGCATTTTCCAGTTGGGCCATATTCAATTCCACGATCTGGATCAACTCGGCACAATCGGGGCAGTGATCCAGATGGGCCTGCAGGCGCTCCGATTTCTGCGGATCAAGGCTGCCCTCGATCTGTTCGCTGAAGAGTTTTGCCGCGTTTTTGCAGTTCATGGCTTCACATTTCAGATGCTGTCACCGGCACGGGCCGCGGCGGCAGCTCGTTTCCGGACGGCCTTGCGGAACCAGCCGCCGCTCACCGAGGCCACCTTTTCCAGAGAGCGGTCCTCGCCACGGATAAAGCGGGCCAGTTCCAGTCGGCCGCGGTTCAGACGGGATTTCACCGTCCCTTCGGGGAGGTTCATCGCCTCGGAAATCTCCTGGTAGGTCAATCCCTGCAGGTCACGCAGGATGACCACCGCCTTGAGGTCCGAGGGGATCTGTTCCAGTGCACGGAGCAGAATTGCCCGGCGTTCCCTGTTGAAGGTCTTCTGATACGGATTGGACCGGGTGCAGGCCACGGTGGTGATTTTCTCCCAGTTTCCATGCACCAGCAGCCGTTCCCGACGGCGCTTGCGGTAGTGGTCGACGCACATGTTCTTCGAGACCCTGATCAGCCAGGGGAGGAAAGCGGCATCGAGATCGAAGGTGCCGAGGGAGCGGTAGATCTTGAGGAAAATATCCTGGGTCAGGTCCTCGGCCTCTTCGTGACGTCCGGTGAACTGGTAGGCCACGTTGTAGACGCGTCTGCTGTATCTGGCCACCAGTTCCTCCCAGGCCGGGGATTCACCGTCGAGGCACCTCCTGACGAGCTTTCCGTCAGTGTTTCCCGGAGGGCTCCCGGTTTGTGTTGTTGTATTTGCCGGCTGGGCCATCACACCGCGCTCCTTGTGAGGTTGTCGTCTGGGTCTGGATTTAATTCGCCCGGGTCTCGCCCGCGCCAGCCTGTCCGGCCCGGGAGGGGAGGCCCTGGCCTCCCCCGGTCACTCTGCAATACGGCTGCGGGCCCAAAAAGTTCGATATTCCCTTATTCGGCAACCGTTTGCTCCCAGAATTCCCGCACTGCATCCAATTTGTCGGAAAAGCGATCCTGGGTCTGGTCGGGGATCAATAACGCCGCCCGGTTCACCGTCCCCAGCAGAAGCGGACTGAGACGTGATTCGCCCAGCAATGGGCTGTTCACCGGAAGGAGGGCGGTGAGCAGGATCAGGATGAAGAAGAGAAAGATCACGGCAGCCCCGAAACCCACGCCGCCGCCCACGGTTTTGTCGAGCCAGCGCAGGCCGGTTTTTCGCAACAGCCAGGAAACGAGGTAGCCCAGGGCCAGGAAGAGAATCCAGGTCAGAAGGAAGACCAGGACAAACCCGATGGACTTCCTCAGTGACGGTCCGCTGACCACTCGCTCCAGAAGGCTGGCCGCGGGTTGGTGCAGGCTGGCGGCGAGGACTATTCCGCAGATCAGCCCGAGGGCGGCGAGCAGGATCCGTGATACACCCTTGAATATACCGAGGGCGGTTCCCGCACAGGCCACCACGAGAATCAGCAGATCGATAAAATTCATCCTGGTTTCTCCTCGAAGACCGGAGTTCACCCGCAGTGTAGTCAACCGGACAAGTCCCTGTCAAAAGGCCCCTATCCCCACTTCTCCCATGCCTGGGGAGCAATGCCCACTGTCTTGACTTGCGCTTAATAAGGAGTTTATTATGATTTCAAGCTATTCCGATACTGTTGGAAAGATGTTGTTTTCTTCTCGGTGCTTCGCGAGGAAAATGAATTCTCTTTAGGGAAGTCCATTTCCAGGGGGAGGAATTCGGATGAGAGCGTTTTTGATGGATTGGCGGCGGGTCGCCTCGATGGTGCTTCTGGTGGTGGTTCCTTCCTGTCTCGGGTATCCCGGGGCATGGGCTCTGGAGGCCGACTCCGGAACCCTGCTCGGTGTAATCACTACAGAAGACGGCGGCAGCGTTCATGCGGGAGCCGTGGTACAGGTTCGGAACACGGTAACCGGCGAAATCTACAAGAGCAGTCCAGCGGACGAGCTGGGTATGTATATTTTGCGTGAAGTCCCCTTCGGCACCTACGACCTGGCCGTCGAAACGGACAAAGGGTTCTTTCTCACATCCGACCAGGTGGCGATGAAGAGCACGGTTCCCCAGGTTATTTCCCTGGCCCTCTCCGAGGATATGGGAGCCGCCGTCTTGATGACATCCGCGGCCTGGTGGGCGACGCCGGTGGGAATCGTGGTGATTTCTGCAGCCGTGGTGGCCACGGGCCTGATTGTGGCCAATCAGTTCGAAGATGACCCGGCGCCGGAGAGTCCGGCGAACCCGTAACACACCAGGCCGGCTTCCCCTAACGAAGCTGGAGCACCGATACTGACGCCGGGCGGCGTGTGGGGAAGATGGGGGGTGTTGTGCCCGCCAGCCCCGGCACTGCAGTGCCAACCGATCCGGCCCGATGGCCAGAACGTCCCTGACCAGGATTCATGCCCCGGCAGCCTGATCGTTGACCGTATCTGTTCACCCTGTGGAGTCGAATTGCCAGCACGCTGGTTGAATCTCTTCCCCGAATCGGCTCATTCCCTGGCCCGCCGCGTTCTTCGCCGGAAGGGTATGGGTGGCCGAATCACACTGACTGTCGCCATCCTGCTGGTCTTGCTTCCGGCAATGGCCCCGGAGTCCCACACTCTCCGGGCGGAGGAAGACAGTTCCCCGATCGACGAGGCCATTGAAGGCCTGTCCAACTGGGGACCGCTGTACTGGAAACCCCGCATCAAGCTGAAGGATGCCGGTTATGACAGCAACCTCTTCATCACGGACCAGGAACAGGTGGGATCGTTTACTGCCACCCTGACTCCCGGCATCGATCTTTTCGTGCCCATTGGCAACCGGAACATGTTGTGGGTAACCGAAGATCTTGACATCGTTTTCTATGAAAAGGACCCCCCCGGTATTTATCTGAACAATGATGGCGCACTGGGCTATGATCTTCACCTCAAACGTATCCACCTTGCGCTGGGTGACCGATTCACTACCAGGCTCCAGAGGCCCAACGATGAAATCGACGCCAGGGTCAGGAGGGAGAACAACCTTCTCAGCGGTGAACTCCTGCTGCAGATCTCGCCTCGGGTGAAGGCCGGATTGACCCACGAGAGTGACAAGATAAGTTATGATGACGCTTCCGTGGTGGAACCGGGCGCCCCGGACGACATCGCCCTGGTCCTGGACCGTACGGAGCGAAAGAACGGGCTGCTGATGCGCTATGCCGCCCTGCCCAGGACAACATTCCTGGCCAGGGTCAGACATACGGACTATGACTTCAAGGATCCCGCCAGCACGAGAGAGTCATCAGAGTTACGTTACCTTGTGGGCGCGGAATTCGATCCAACCGGATTGATCAATGGTGAACTGGAAGTGGGATATTCCAGTTTTACCGCTGACCTCGCACCGGAGCAGGATTTCGCAGGATTTGTCGGCCGGGCCCGTGTAACCTGGAAGATGAAATCCTGGCTGCATTTCCGGGTGATAGCCGTACGGGACCGGCTGTTTTCCACCTACGCCACGAACCTCTTTTATCTGCGCCGGTCCCTGGAGGGACGTGTCTCGCTGCGCGCGGGAGGGGCAGGGTGGCTCGATCTCGGTTATGGCGTGGACGGCAACGATTATCCGGTGGAGGATGTGAACATCGGTACCGAGGAAGACCCGATACTGGCAAGCCGTAAAGACCGATTTAAAAACCCGATTGTGGGGTTCCGATATATTCCGCGTGAGGGGATGGTTCTAGGATTGGAGGCCAGGTATCGCAGCCGGTCGTCCAACTACACCTTCGACTATGACCGGTTGTTTGTCGCCGTGTCGATCACCCTCACCCGGTAATCTGTTTCGACGCCGATGATTGCGGGTTGAATTTCATAGTGGAATGGTTACTATTGGGCCAGGAATACTTCCTGAGCTATTGATAGCCGATGCAGGCCGCCACGATTGGTGCGCATCCGCGGCCCCCGATCGGGGCATGGACCAACGGTGGCTGCCGGGCTCTTGAACGGGTTGTGGGATGGAGGCAATGGTGAACAGAATCCGCAGTAGACATTTCCTGGCAGTCCTGATCGTGCTGTTGCTGGTGGCTGGTTGGCCCCTGGCTGGTGTTGTTCGGGCAGACGACGTTTCCCCGCGGGCGGACGAGGAGCAGCTGTCCGCAGGGGAAGGTGGAACCTATCGCGTCCAGGTCGCCGCCTATTTCTCCTCGCGCCGGGCCAAGAAGGCGAAAAAGAAGATCGAGAAGGATGATCGCTTCAAGGGTCAGAAGTCGGTCATCGAGTTCAGCGCCAAGAGCGGTGTGTATCGTGTGGAGGTCGGTGAGTTCCCCACCATGGAGGAGGCCACGGTTCTCCAGGCGCTGTTCATCGACGCGGGGTATGACGATGCCGCAGTGGTGGTGGACCGGCGGTACGGCGGTTCCTCCGGTGCTCTCGACGATCCACCGGCCGATCCCGTGGTTGCCGCGCCGGTGGTGTCGGATACAACTCGCTCCGGACCGGATTGGACCAGTGCCGACGAATCGGTGAAACCGGTGATCGGCCGGGCCTCCATATCCACCCAGCGCAGTGATTACATCATTGGTTCCGAAGACCTTCTTGAAATATCGGTCTTCGAGCTCGAAGGGTTGAACAAGACGGTGCGGGTTTCGGAAGAGGGGATGATCAACCTGCCGCTTCTCGGTGAAGTCAGGGCTGAGGGCCTGACTCGCCGGGGGCTCGAGGAGGTGGTTCGCAGTCTTCTCGAAGAAAAGTATATCAACAGTCCGCAGGTCTCGGTTTTCATCCGGGAGTTCAGGAGCCGGAGCGTTTCGGTGATCGGATCGGTCCGGAAGCCGGGGACCTACAAACTGCTGGGCAGCAGGACATTGATCCACGTGATCTCCGAGGCGGGAGGCCTGACAGACAATGCGGGCCCGGAACTCTATGTCATTCGAATCGGAGCCGACGACCAGTCGCGGCGGATCACGGTCAACATCGACGGACTGATGATCGAGGGACGGCCTGAACTGAATGTCCTGGTGCAGTCCGGAGATGTAATCAACATCCCCGCTGATCCGGAGATGTCGGTGTACATCTATGGTGCCGTACGGCAGCCGGGTGAACTGTCATTCAAGGAATCCGACTTTATCTCTTTGCTGCAGGCGATCACCAAGGCTGGCGGCCTCACGGATCGTGCGGCGGCGGACCGGGTCCGGGTCAAGCGGAAAACGGTCAGGGGCGAAGAGGATCAGATCGACGTCAATCTGAAGAAGATCCTCAAGGGCAAGCAGGAGGATATTCTGCTCCAGGACAAGGACGTGGTGGTGGTGCCGGAGACGATATTCTAGTGTCGCTTTAAAGGGGGACGGAATGGCCGAAGAGGAAACCACCGGACAGGAGTTCAACCTCCGGGATTACTATTATATTCTGATCAAACGCAAACGGCTGGTCATCCTGTTGACCGTGCTGGGTCTTCTCCTCACCATCGTTCACACGTTTATCCAGACGCCCCAATACAAGGCTACAGTTTCGGTGCTCATCGAACGGGAATCCACGGTGAGCAATATGGCCATGGGCAGCGAGATGTTTGTCCAGCGCTACGACTACTTTACTTTCTTCAACACCCAGTACCAACTGATCAAGAGCAAAACCGTGGCCAAGCGTGTGGTGGACCTGCTGGATCTTGCCCCAAAAGATGATGAGCGCAAGGACGGGGAAGCGCTGGATGCCGAGACTCTTCGCGACCGGATAGCCGGGAGCCTGATGGGAAATATCCAGATCAATCCGGTGAAGGACAGCAATATTGTCCAGATCTCGATGATTTCGCCGGACCCGGAAATGGCTTCCCGGTTGGCCAATTCCGTGGCCCAGGCCTACATCTCTTTCAGCCTCGAGTCGCGCTATTCGGTTACCGAGCAGGCACGTAATTTTCTGTCCATCCAGGTCGGAGGTCTACAACAGGAACTGGAAGACAAGCAGAAGCAACTGCAGGAATACGGCAAGCTGTCCGACATCATCGGGACTTCCGAAGGACAAGACATAACCAGCCAGCGTTTGGTGGAGCTGAACCAGTCTTTTACCCGGGCCCAGACCGACCGAATCCGCCTGGAAACCAAGTATCAGCGGATGCAGGGTTCCTCACCGGGATCGATCCCCGAGGTCCAGAACAACCGGCAGGTGACCAGTCTGAAACAGGAGATCAACGAGTTGGAGGGTGAGTATGCCCGAAACTCCAAGAAGTTCAAGGACGCCATGCCCGAGCAGGTGCGTCTCCGTTCGGAAATCGAGAAGGCCGGTCAGAGGCTGAACACCAAGAGCAACGAAATTTACAGCGAGGCCCTCAAGGCGGCGCGAACCGAGTTCGGACGAGCCCGGGAGAACGAGAATTCACTCAAGGAGATGTTCGACGAGCAAAAGAGCCGGGCGCTTGACCGCAATCTCAGCGCCATTCAGTACGACTCCCTGTCCATGGAGGTCAAGAGTAAGTTCCAGTTGCTCCAGTCGCTTCTCCAGCGCCAGTCCGAGGCGAACGTGGCGTCCAAACTGCAAGGGATCGGGAGCAGTAACATCAGGATCGTCGACCCGGCCGAAGTGCCGAGGTCAATCTTCAAACCGAGGAAGCGGCGTAACATGGCTCTGGGTTTTACCCTGAGCCTGATGTTGGGTGTGGGGGCTGCCTTTCTTCTCGAATTTCTCGACCGGACGGTCAAGTCCGGTGAGGAAGTGACCAAGCTCTTTGACCTGCCGACCCTGGGGGCAGTGCCCACGCTGACCAACAGTGGGGATAAAGCAAAGGGGGCCAAGCGGCGGAAGAAATCCGAGCCGCACGCGGACACACCGGATGGTGAGATGGAACCGATCTATTCCGTTTGCTACGAGGACAGTAAATCGCTGGTTGCCGAAGCATACCGCTCGGTGCGCACATCGCTGCTGCTCAGCGGCGCCGGCGAACCGCCGCGAACCATTGTGGTGAGCAGCCCTTCACCCAAGGAAGGGAAAACCGCCACGTCGGTCAACCTGGCCATCACCCTGGCCCAGCTGGGCCGGAGGGTGCTGCTGGTGGATACCGATTTGCGCCGCCCGAAAATTCACAAGGTCCTCCACGCCGACGGCAAAAAGGGCGGGATGAGCCATTACCTGGCCGGGATCATCAACTTCGAGGACCTGCTGGTTCATCCCCAGGACAAGGTGCCCGGGCTCTCCTTCATCACCTCCGGGCCGGTGCCTCCCGATCCCAGTGAACTGATCAGTTCGGTCCGCTTCGACGAGTTCGTCGTGAGGATGTATCGCGAGCATGCCGTGGACCACGTCATTTTCGACTCACCGCCGATTCTCTCCGTGACCGATCCGGTTATTCTCGGAGTGAAGTCGGACGGCCTGGTGCTGGTTATCCACGGGGGAGTGACTGAACGGGACGCTCTGCAGGCGGCCAAGGAACGTCTCGACGGTGCCGGGGTCCGAGTCCTCGGCGTGGTGACCAACAACCTGGACATAACCCGCCACGGCTACTACTATTACTATCCTTACTACCGCTACCAGGGTCGGTACGGGGAGCGGAAAGAATTCTCGCTACGCCGGAAGCGCGGTTCGAAAGACGACGATACCGGCCGTATGGCTTGAGCCGTTACGGTTCGTTGCTTCCAACCGGCCTGGTTCCTCACCGGGAAACGGTTCGTTTCACGGCGGGGTGTTTTTCGTCTGTCCGGATAACGAGGTACGGATACCGTGTCAAGAAAGCGCAAAGAGACCCAGACTGATCCACAGGACAACCAGGGCGTGCCCCGAGACGTTCACCACCCGGTAAAGGCTTACAAGAACCTCGACTTCCTGAACAGCCCCGACGGGCGCGTAATCAGGATGATCTCCGAATACCAGGAGCCGCTGCAGCGCTTCCGCCGGAACCGGATCAAGGACACCATCGTGGTCTTCGGGTCCGCCCGGGCGAAGGCCCCCGAGGATGCTGAGCGGGATGCCGACGGAGGGATCCGCCTGCTCGACCGATACTACGAGGATGCCCGCCGGCTGACCTATCTGCTGACCAAGTGGTCCAAGGGCCTGGAGGGCGGGGGGCGGCGATTCACCGTCTGTTCGGGCGGTGGCCCGGGGATCATGGAGGCCGCGAACCGCGGGGCCAGCGAGGCGGACGGTGAAACCATCGGACTGGGGATCAGCATCCCCTTTGAGCAATCGTCGAACCCCTACATCTCGCACAAGCTCAACTTCGAGTTCCACTACTTCTTCATCCGCAAATTCTGGTTTGTCTACCTGGCCAAGGCATTCGTGGTCTTCCCGGGCGGGTTCGGCACCATGGACGAACTGTTCGAGATCCTGACCCTGGTGCAGACAAAGAAGGTGACCAAGTCTCTGCCCATCGTGCTCTACGGTTCCGAGTACTGGAATGAGGTGATCAATATCGATGCCATGGCCCGTTACGGGACGATCAGCCCCGAGGACCGCGATCTGATCAAGGTGCTCGACGATCCGGAGGAGACCTTTGACTATCTCAGCACGGAGCTGAGCCGGCTCTATCTCGGCCGCAGGGGCAAGGCCGGCGGCCACTTGTAGGAGATTGCGGCGGCCAACCGGCTCAGGGCCGCAGCATGGGGTCGAGACGGTAGGCCTTCTCCAGGAACTGCCGTCCCCGCTGCTCTTTGCCGCTCTGGATGTAGGCTGCACCGAGGTTGAGGTACGCCGGGGCAAACTCCGGGTCCAGGGCCACGGCCTGGCGGAAGGCCCTGATCGCCTCTGACCGCCGGCCCAGCTTGCCCAGCGCTGCCCCCATGGCCACCCAGCTGTCCGGGTTTCCCTCCACCACGGCAACCGACTGCTGCAGACGCTGGAATGCCTCATTGTAGCGCCCGCGGGAGAACTCCACCTTGCCCCAGTCGGCCAGGGCCAGGGCCTTGCGCTGCCGGGCGTCGGCGGCCTCCGGGGCGATGGCCAGTGTCCGGTTATAGTGCATCACCGCCGTGCGGTAGTCCCCTCGCGTGTAGCTCACATCACCCAGACCGGTCCAGGCCTGGGTGTACTCGGGGTAGAGACGCACCGCTTCCTCCAGGTGCCCGGCGGCCTGCTCCACCATCTCCACCCGCAGGCTGCTGTTTTCCGGCCTGGCCGATTCGATGAGCAACTCGCAGCCCAGGGCATTCTGCAGTTTGGCGCTGCGCGCCGAAACGGAGATGTCGGTGGAGAAGAGCGTGATGTTGTCCTTCCAGGCCTGCTCCCGGTGCAGGGTTTTCAAGCTGAAGGGAACGATGACCAGCAGGGCCAGCAGCAGGGCGGTGTTCCCCGGGGCCAGAGGTCCCTTGGGCCTGGCTGATGAGAACAGGGTGCCCGCACGGACCAGGGCCAGGGCGGCGGCCGTGCAGAAGGCCAGCGAGGGCATGTAGAGGAACCGTTCGGCCATGTTGGTCCCCACGGTGAAGGGGAGGTTGGAGACGACGAAGAGGGTCAGCAGGTAAAAGAAGACCAGGAAGGATATCCGGCAGCGGGACCGGAATTTCCAGATGGCCCAGCCGAGGGCCCCCAGATAGAGGGCGAGGGAAACCAGTACCGACCAGTGGGTCCAGGACATCACGGCAATGGTTTTGGGGTAGTAGTCATGGGTCAGCGGGTGGGGGAAGACCAGCAGCAGCAGGTAGCGCCCCAGGGTGTGGCTGATGGTGGCGTATCGCTCCGCCATTGTCATTCCCAGGAAGGGGTTGTTGAGGATGCTCTCCGCTGCCGCGGCCGTACCCGAGCCGAAGCCCAGAACGGTGAAGCGGACGGCCAGGTAGAGGCCGGCCACGCCGCCCAGCCAGGGGAGCAACCGGTGCAGCGTCGCTGCCGTCGGCCATTGGGGGCGGAAAAAGTGGATGGCCAGGGGTATCACTACGAGGAAGGCAAAGGCGTTCTCCTTGGCCAGGATGGCCAGGAACAGCAGTGCCGACCCGGCGGCCGCCAGTCGGGCCTTACCCAACCGGCCGGCCTCGAGAAAGAGTCGCAGGGCTCCCAGGGCGAGAAACAGCGAGAGCAGATCGTCACGTCCCTTGATGTTGGCCACGACCTCGGTGTGCAGCGGGTGGGCGAGGAAGATGAGCGCCGCCAGCAGTGAGACCAGCCGGGCCCAGCCATGGTCCGGGTCGTCCGGCGGGCTGAACAGGCAGAGCAGCAGGAGGTAGATCAACACACCGGTGAGTGCATAGAGCACGATGTTCACCAGGTGGTTGACCAGTGGATTTTCACCGAACAGCGCGTATTCCACGGCAAAGGTGACCAGTGAGAGAGGGCGATAGCGGCCGCCGGGGAGCAGGTCCACCTCCTCGCCGAAGTAGCCGTGCCAGCTGTCGGTGGTCAGCAGGGGAACGATGCCGGCCAATCCCTGATTGGTGAAACTGTTGCCGGCGATGGCCATTTCGTCATCGAGGGTGAAGCCGTGGAACAGGGTGGGGGCGTAAAGTGCCAGCCCGAAAAGGAGGATGATCAACAGGTGAGACCGTTCGGTTTTATCCAAAGCGCTGATCATCGGTCCACCCTCAATCTCCACCCTGTTCCAGTTCGCGGTAGAGCCAGGCCCGGGCGAAGTTCCAGCGCCGGCGCACCGCCCGCTCGGACATACCGGTGAGGCCGGCGATTTCCTCCTCGGTGAGGCCGCCAAAAAACTTCAGCTCGACGATCCGGCGGTCCTCGGGAGATTCGGCGTCGAGTCTGTCCAGCGCCTCGTCGAGACCCAGCAGGTCCACGTCCCTTCCGGGGGTCGCCATTCCCTCGTCCAGTGTCACCCGCAGCAGTTGGCCGTCCCTTTTCTGCCGGTTGCGTCCCCGGGCGTGGTCCACCAGCACCCGCCGAATCTGCTGGGCGGCCACCCGGAAAAAGTGTGTCCGGCCCTGCCAGTCCACCGATTGCTGCTGGATGAGGCGCACGTAGGCTTCGTGAACCAGGGCGGTGGGCTGCAGGGTGTGGCCGGACCGCTCTTTTTTCAACTGATAGGCGGCCAGGGCGCGGAGCTCTCTGTACAACAACTCCATCAGCTGTTCCAGCGCCTGCTGGTCGCCGTGGCCGGTGGCTTCCAGGAGCCGGGCCATCTGGTCTGCATTCTTGTCCATCCGGGTCGCTGTTTCAGTCGTGGGAGTTGCCGGGAGCCTCCTGGGCTGCCAGGAGGAGGATACATAAACGAAAGATAACAGGCGGGATGGAAATCGTCAAACAGTGAAACAGAATGGGGTCGTGACTATTTCGGTCGGGTCTGGCCCCAGACCTTGAACAGGCCCAGGCCGTTGCGCAGGGCGATGCGGGGCACCTTGGACATCTTGAAAACCACCGTGGACCCGGCGGTACGCAGGCGGTGCTGGATGGGGAACTCCATGATGCGCAGGCCGGCATTGGTGGCGCGGCCGACGAACTCCCACCAGAACCCTTCGGTGAGCAGGCCCAGATCGGGGAGCAAACGTTCCAGAGCGGGCCTTTTGATCAGCAGGTAGGGGCAGCTGGGATCGTGGATCGAGTGAGAGA